>JABGQT010000058.1 GCA_018648685.1 Anaerolineae bacterium | reverse complement strand
TTAACCTGTGCGACTTACTCCGTTTAAGGTGTTCGGCTTGCCCCGTTTTATGCAGAAGCTCTCTTTCTTTATGAAAATGGATTTAGATACGACCTCGCTCAAAAAAGGAATAGGCTCTCGTTACCTGAATATTATGCCTGCAATCCGGTCAGTTTTCCATAACTTTATCTGCGTTCTCTCCTCGTCATTTTCCGCTTTACGCGCAGAGTGCGGATAAGAATTTAAAACAAACAGCAATAAACGATAAAGGCAGGGAGAGTTTTGTATGGTAAAAATAATTTATACACAACAAAAAGCATAAGGAGAACATCTAACAGGGATATAAAATCTATTTGGAGGTAGTTATGGAGAATGATTCAAAAAACTATACTAGTGTAAATACCTGGTTCACCTTAGATTTACCTGACTGGGCAATTGATAAACATAACGAACTGCCCGAATATTTCAGTACCAACGAAGACCGGATGGCGGTGGTCATTGAATTTTCGCGCCTGAACTTCCAACGCAAAACAGGTGGTCCCTTTGCAGCCGGCATTTTTGAACGAGATACAGGGAAACTCATCGTCATTGGCGTTAATCGAGTTGTGCCGTTTCATTGTTCATCAGCCCATGCAGAAGTTATGGCTATTTCATTGGCACAAAAGAATCTAGGCGTCTACGATTTAGGGGCGCCAGGTTTTCCTATTCATCAGATTGTGGTGAATTGGCGTCCATGCACTATGTGCTTGGGAGCAGTATTGTGGTCAGGAGTAAGGTCTCTGGTGATAGCAGGTGATGGGCCAGAGCTGGAAGAGATCACAGGGTTTGATGAAGGCCCGGTACACCCAGAGTGGCGAAATGAATTGGAGATCCGCGGCATTGAGTTGGTAGAGAATATTCTTCAAGACGAGGCAATTCAGGCATATAAAGAGTTTTCAGCTAACCTTGAGTTTGTTTACAATGCTCGACTTGGGTTAGATAAATAAAATCATATTTTCTTGTGGTCCAATCCAAATGGGTTGCATTCTCTCGCTGAACAAAGAAGCCCGCTCCAAAAAGGAACGGGCTCTTGTTATCTCAAACTTCATGCTTGCAACTCGGTCAATTTCTCCTTAACCTTATCGGCATGTTTCACTTCTCCACTCTTGCGTTTTACACGCACACTCACCTTGCGCCAAAGCGCGGCGATCTCCCCATCCGGAGAGACGATAAAGGTAGAGCGGATCACGCCCACGATCTCTTTCCCGTAATTGACCTTTGTACCCCACGCACCATAAGCTTCGTGAACGGCGTGGTCGGGGTCACTCAGCAAAGTCACATTCAAATCATATTTAGCAATAAATTTCTGATGCGCATCTGCATCATCACGGCTAATGCCAACCACCTCCGCATTTAGACCAGCAAATTCATTTCGATTATCGGTAAAATCACAGGCTTCTTTCGTACAGCCTGGCGTATCGTCTTTGGGGTAAAAATAGACCACCAGCCACTTTCCTTCGTAATCACTTGACGAAACCACCTTCCCGTTTTCGTCAGGGAGATTAAAATTTGGGGCTTTGTCACCAATATTCAACATTGTATTCTCCTTTGAACAAGGTGATTATCATTTTTGAAATGACGATCACCTATAGCTTAGTATTTTGATTTCAACTCCCTCACAGGCAAGTAAACCTTCCCCTCATCATCACCGCCAAGGGCGACCATGTTTGTAGGTTGTTGAGATGCCAACCATGCGGTATAGGCAGCGAGGAGCGCGTCAAGCTGGCTGGATGCGTAAACCTGCTCCAGTGGCAGGATGCCCTGTTTCAGTCGATGGCGGGTGATCTCTTCGAAAAACGCCATCCCATCGCGAACGCCCAGCCCTTCACCGTAGAGAATGGTTTGGCGCTGCAAGCGCCCTTCGAGCGTAGAGGCAGAGAGCACATTTCCATCTGTCATAGCGATAAATGCCGCCTGCGGATGTGTTTCCAAGACTTGATGGGGAGCATCTTTTGCAGGGTAAGCTACAAAGCCTAACCCGGTCAGTTTTTCGTAGAGGGCGAAGCCGGAGCGCATCCATGATGGGCAGTTTTTGGGATGCGAAGGCGTAGCAGCGACTTTGATTCCGCGCTGACGCAGTTCGTATTCAGCAAGACGCATATCGGCGCCACGTAGTGGGGATTTGCTGCTCGTTAAACTTTCCGCTTCAAGTAACGCGCGCACGCGTCCCTGATTCGGTTTCGCTGGCGCATTAATCGCTACAAAGGCTGAGGCTTGTCCTCCGATAAAGGCGAGCAAAGATTCCAAGTCGCCATCCGCTAGCGCCAGAAGTCCTAAATCTTCATCCAGCGCAGCGTAGGTAAAGGCTTTTTTGCCTGTTAGGTCAATGCCGATATATGCGGTTTTGTTAAAAAACATAGTAAGATATAGCCCTTTGAACGCAACAATACAGTATCAGTTTAGACGAAAATGGAGAGATATGCAACCCACGCAAAGACGACTTCTTTTTATTGGTATTGTGGCATTAGGATTGGCCTGGACACTTTTTAGCGCAGACAAAAAAGGCAACTCGACAGCTGGCTTGATTCCCGCGCCACAGGCCGGATTTCTCGCCCCAGACTTCACATTGGAAACGCTTGAGGGTGAAAGCATTACGCTTTCTGATTTGCGCGGCAAAGCCGTGCTGCTCAATTTTTGGGCAACCTGGTGTCCGCCCTGCCGTGCAGAGATGCCTGCTTTTCAGCAGGCGTATGCCGATTACGCAGATCAAGATTTTGTGATCGTAGCTGTGAATGCCATTCAGCAAGATAATCTTGCGGCGATCAATGAATTTCAGGCTGAATTTGGGCTTAGTTTCCCCATCGTTCTCGACAATGACGCAAACGTAAGCAGAGCCTACCAAGTGCGCTCGCTGCCCACATCCTTTTTTATAGATAAAAAGGGCGTCATCAGCGAGGTGGTTATCGGCGGTCCAATTGCCGAGGCGTTGATCCGCTCACGAATTGAAGAATTGATTAAATAATGAAAAAAGCCCCCTTGCCCCTGACGGGAAAAACACCCCGTTGGGGCATCCCCCGTTTCAAGGGGGATCATAGGGGGGCTTAGGAGAAATTATGCTTCCAGTCATCCAAATTGGTCCCCTTTCACTACAAGCACCGGGGCTTTTCCTGCTCATCTCGCTCTGGGTTGGCATCACCCTTGCCGAAAAGAACGCAAAAAACTACAAGCTCTCTGCTGACCAGCTTTCCAACCTGATCCTGATCGCGCTGGTTTCGGGCGTCGTCGGCGCACGCATTGGCTATATTGCGCGCTTTCCAGAAGCCTTCGCTAGCGCGCCACGAAATATCGTCTCGCTCAACCCCGGTCTCCTCGACATTACAGGCGGCATTGCAGCAGCCATCATTGCGGCAATGATCTACGGACAGCGCAAAGAATTACTTTTCTGGGATACGCTCGACACGCTTCTTCCCTTCTTCGGGATGCTGGCCATCGGCATGGCTCTCTCAAACTTTGCATCAGGCAACGCCTTTGGGATGGAAACAGACCTGCCCTGGGCAGTGGATTTGTGGAATACAAAAAGACATCCATCCCAGATTTATGAAATATTCGCCGCACTCGTGACCTTGAACGTGCTCTACCCTCCCAAACGGATTGCCCAGTCCCCAGCAGGGAGCGCATTCATTACCTTCGTCGCCATCACAGCGGGATATAGGCTCTTTCTTGAAGCCTTTCGCGGCGATAGCACGCTTATCTTCGGCAGTATTCGTTCGGCACAAGTGATCGCGTTGATCGTCCTGGCCCTTGCACTGTGGGGATTGGAAAAAATAAAAATGCAGGCAAAAGCAGAATAAGCATTCAAAATTGAGATGGCGGTCACTATAAAGGTGACAGCCATCTTTTTGCGCAAGGGATAAAAATTTGTTTTCAATCTCTCAACATGCTAGAATAAATATATAGAGTGAAACATTATAGGGGAAGCTTGGTTTCATTTTCGCAAACATCATTCATCTCAACGCAGAAGCATCAAAGCATACCAAGGATCGCATCGTAGCTCTTGGTATTTTTCTGTTTCAAAGGAGGAAATGATGATCACACCGAACCTTTGCTCGCTGAATATCCTGCTTGCCGATGATGGCTCCAAGCACTCACAAGCAGCCGTCCACTTATTAGGTGATCTGCCGCTGGATGAAGAAAGCCAGATCAAGGCACTACGCGTCTTTACACCTTCCGACACAGCCAATGTCTGGGTTTTGGAAAAGGCACTCGAGATCACAAAAGAAAAACTTGAGAAAATGGGAAAACAAGTCGAAAGCGAATTGGTACTTGGGCATCCCGCCGAAAAGATCATCGAAGTCGCAGAAAGGCATGATGCTGGCATGATCGTTATCGGCGCTAAAGGGCTGCGCGCCACACTTGGCATATTGCTCGGTGGTGTTGTACAACAGGTTGCGGAACATGCCGAGCGCCCCGTCATGGTCGTCCGCGCCCCGTATGCAGGCCTGAAACGCGTCCTGCTCACTGCTGACGGTTCCGAAGAAAGCAAGCAAATGCTGCATTGCATGGGGACATTCCCTCTTCCGAGCGGTGTAGAATTTGAAGTCTTACATATTGCACCCCCAATTCCCAGCGAGCAGGAGATCGTCCAATACTGGCCCAGCGGGCTGGATGTCTCCTTCACCGTTCCCGTAGAAGAGATAAAGCAACAAATTCAAGAACGCGCTGAAACAGAAGAGATTTTTGGCAAGAGGGTATTAACCGAAGCTCGCGAAAATCTCGCGGAACAGGGCATTAAAGCACAGATAGCCTTCCTACGCGGCGATGCAGCGACGGAGATCATCCAATACGCCGAAGACCACGACATTGATCTGATCGTCAGTGGCGGGCGTGGGCTTGGTCCCATTCGAAGCTGGATCTTAGGCAGCGTTTCGCGCAAATTACTGCATTACGCCCCCTGCTCTGTGATGGTCGTAAAAAATAAAAAAGGGGATTCGCTAGGGTATAATCGCGGCTATGTCGGAGATTAGCAAAGAACCCCACGACCGCAGAAAATAATAAACCATCACCGGTATCAATCCTTTCGCCAATTGAGGAGAAAGGATTGATACTATTTTTTTATAGCTACAAAAAACTCACCCAACCGAGAAGATCACATACAGAGAAGACGATGAAAGAATTATTGATATGGTTGAAAAAGCCTCGCCTTATTCACAGAATTCTAAGAAAACTAATTAAACTTTTCTTTTTTGAACAATGGATATTGCTCATTGCCCATAAACGCGAAGATGGCAGGCTCGGCTGGAAAGATTTCACGCCAATTCTGCCACCAAAAAGCTCGTTTTGGGCAGACCCCTTCCTGTGGAAAAAAGATGGAAAGCATTATCTGTTTTATGAGGATTTGCCTTTTGACACTGAACGCGGGTTCATAGCCTGCATCGTGCTTGATGAGAATATGCAGGTCGTTGATAATATATCGGTTTTAGAAAGACCTTATCACCTATCCTATCCTTTTCTTTTTGAACACGACGCTCAACTTTATATGCTCCCCGAAACCAAAGAGAATAACAATATCGAGCTATATCGATGCACCCGCTTTCCCGATCAGTGGGAATTTGAGTGTGTTCTGATCCCAAATATTTCTGCTGTGGATGCCACGCTTTTGCATGCAAATGATAAATGGTGGCTCTTTGCAAATGTAGAGGATGAAAGTGGTTCCAGCTGGGACTCTCTGCATTTATTTTATGCAGACAGTCCCCTGAGTGATGAATGGAAAGCCCATCCTAAAAACCCGATCATTCAAAATATCCAAAACTCTCGCCCTGCGGGACGTATCTTCTTGCGCGACGGGGATTTGATCCGCCCCTCGCAGGATTGTTCTGTTCGTTATGGCTATGCAACAAATTTCAATCGCATCATCACGCTAACGGAAAGGGATTTCAAAGAGGTTCACGAAAGCACATTTAAGCCTCAGCGTTTTTCAAAATATTACGCCACGCACACCTGGAACGAAGCAGGGAACCTGCGTGTAATAGATGCACAACACTGGAGAGGCAAACGATGAGTAACCCTCGAGTTGCCGCGTTAGCGGAATTGATTATTCTCTAGGCAATATTTTTTTATCGAGAGCAAGCCTAAATTAAATTCGTTACCCTCTTATCATTAGAAATGAAAACTATGCAAAACAAAGAAACCCTTAAAAACTCCCCGAGAACGATCCGTCATATCACATCAATAGCTGCGTTTGAAGACCTGCGCTACAGTTGGAACGCCCTGCTGGAAAAAAAACATATTCGATCTGCCGTACTAACCTGGGAATGGCTTTTCTCATGGTGGAAAGTTTTCGGGGACGAGAAAAAACTTTGGCTGGTTACAGTCTGGGAAGACGATCGCCTGATCGGGGTTGCTCCCTTGATGCTTGAAAAAAGAAGGAAAATTGGAATGCCACTCCAGGTTTTATGCACGCTGGGAACACCGATGAATGATATTGGCGGCTTCATCGTCCAAGACCAAGATCTACAGATCGTAAAAATACTAAGCGATTTTATCCTTGAGCAAAAGAGAGAATGGGATATTTTTGAATTGAATGAGTTCCCGGTTGAAGGTTTAGAAATCAGTGTCTTAAAAGATATCTTTAGCCAAAGAAACTTTCGGTTAATAGAAGAAAATAATGAACACTATTACATCCCCGTTGAAGGAAGTTGGGATGACTATTACAGCTCGCTCTCAAAAAAATTCAGAAAAAACTTAAGACGCGCCGAAAGAAACTCGGCAGGTTTAGGGAATGTATTTCTAAAACAATATAGCGGCAATGGTCTAACCTGGGGAAATTTTGACGAGGCTATTGCAGTTAATTGCCACGCAAATTATCCACGAATTTGCCATTCAAAAAAAGAGCAAGCATTTCTTAAAGAATTATTTGAGCTTGCACCCCAGTGGCTCACACTTTATTTGCTTTTCATCAATGATGAAGCTGTTGCCTATGAATATGGCTTTCTCTATCAAAACAGATTTGAAGATTGGCGCGCAGGTTTTGATACACGCATAGACCCCGCCATTTCTATAGGGAAATTTATTGCACTAAAAGTTTTAGAAAAATCTTTTGAAGATGGTCTAAAAGAAGTAGATTTTATGCGTGGCGCTCACGCCTATAAACAAGAATGGCGGCCAGAAACTCGCATCTATACACAGTTGCGCTTTTTCAAGCGACAGAGCCCAAAAGCAATGATCGCGTATTTGGGATTAGAAAAAATAAAACCGTTACTTAGGCGTTTTTAGGGATGGTTTTCACCGTTAGAGCCTTTCGCTATTCACCATGAACTAAAAAACTTTATTCGTATGTGGAAAGGAAAGAAATTGAAGATGGATATTTTCTCAAGCAAAAATTTCGTTAGGATCAGCCTTGTTGTGATCGTATTTTTAGCTCTAACTTCAATCACTTTGGGGATACTGTATCTTCGTTACCCGGAATCAGCCCCAACACAGGCAGGCGGAACAAACTTGCCCGTGCTTGTTCCCACTATTGCAACAGGGCCACTCGTCGCCAATCCAACTACCGTTAATCTCGTCTGGTTCACCTATATCCCTAAAGAAGAGGATTTACGCAAAGTTGCAGAAAACTTCAATTTTTATATTCTCATTCAAGGAAACGAAGATCAACGAGACCTAATGATCGATTATGGAGCCAAGGGTCCCTTTATTCAGTATCTTGAATTTGAATCGATCCAGGATCCTGGCTCTTGCGCAGACGAACCTGAAATAAACCAAGTGACAGCATTTGTGGGTGATTTTTGCATGATCGATGAGGAACACCCTGACTGGTTCTTACTGGATACCAAAGGAGAAAGAATCCGCCTCGTCGACAAAGATAATATTTGGTATGTGATGGACCCTAGCAATGACGAGTGGCGCGCCTTTTATCTTGAAAGAATTAAATTATTTCAAGCAAGTGATCCAAATTGGTCGGGAGTATTTCTCGACAACTTCCCACTAACCCTTGCCTTTCGAGAAGAAGATGGCGATATCCCTGCCAAATATCCAGATGATGCCAGTTATCAAGCTGCCAATCAGGGATTTCTCAGATACCTTGATGAAAATTATTTTTCACCCAACAACAAACTCCTTATCGGGAATTTCAGTTCACGCAATGATGATTCAGACTGGACAAGGCATCTCACTTATCTAAGCGGCGCCATGCTTGAGGGCTGGGCGATCGACAGACCCGATGGATACCGCCCCGTAAAAAGGTGGGAAGAGCATATGCTGCTTGCTGAAGAGACACAGGCATTGGGTAAAACAATCCTGCTGGTTTCTCGTGGCGACAGGAATGACTACGAATTACAACAATTTTCATTTGCATCCTATTTGCTCATCAATCAAGGGAATGCTTATTTTCGGTACGCGCACGGAAGTGTCTATCAGGAAGTTTGGCTATATGATAATTACGCATATAATATCGGCGAGCCTTTGGGTCCACGCTACAAAGAGGGAGATGCGTGGAGAAGAGATTTTTCTAATGGAAGCGTGATGGTTAACCCCCTCACCCATGATGTAGAGATCAACATACGATAATTCAGAGTTTTTATGCTCTTTACGCAAAAACCCTGCCTATATCAAAACAGAAAGAAAAAGGATGGTGAGCCAATTGACTCGCCATCCTTTTTTTATGTTATTTTATTTTTCGTAAAGCTCTTTTTATTCCTTATCTCCGCTTCTACGATTGGTCTCTACTTGATTACGACTTCTCCGAATTGCGGCAATTATTGTGATAGCGCCTACGAGCAGGGTCAGAATAAGAGATATCTGTAATGCAGGCAACAACCATATCGGGCGAGCAACTTCTACCCCCGGGAGTACTGTTGGCGGGATAATGGACACGCCAGGCTCAGCTGTAGGGGAAGCAGGAGCAATTTCAGGCGGAGCGAGACGCGTATCTGTGGTTGTCACTTGTTGATTATTGATGACTGCAAAATTGCCTGTCAATTGCGGACGAATCTGAGTGTCATATAATCCGGAAGCAGCCCAAGCCAGCCCCTGCGGCGTATTTCCTAATGCTGCAATAATGATTTTTTCCGGATTCCAGGGCGACCGCAGAAGCTCTATGTAGCCAACAGGCGAATCTGGTGGAATTCGGAAGTTTATTTGCATATTATTTTCTGTAGCAAGCCCAGAACCATCATCGAAGGGTGCGGGGAGACTTTCGTTCAACTCGCTAACGATAGGCATTGCTAAGGCATTGCCTACAACCAAGAGATTCATATTATTACGAATCTCATCCGAGATACTATCCGCATAAGACACTTTGAGCAACGTTATAGAGCCATTGCTTTTATCGCCCAAATATGCCGCAATATTAGAGGCTAAACGCCACGAATCGACATTATTTTTTTGTAAAACAAAAGCAACTGAACCCAAAGAAGAGTCAAAGCTGAGTGGCGCTGGGTAGGCAGAGAGATCGACTGTATTTGTTGGCGCAAAGGAAGTTTGTACCAATGGAAGATGCAAGCGTGAATCTGACCAAATATTAGCCCAGATTCCGCGCAGTTGTGAACTTGAACAATTATCAAGTGGTTGGAGGCTGGCGATGACTTCGAGGGTATTGACGCCCTGAGTCATAGCAGATGATGGCAGAGAAATATGTGCACGATTAACCGATTCGGATGCAGTATCTTCAGTCAAGCGCACGCTGCCAACTGGTTGACCATTCAGCTCAACATTTAGACCAGAGCGTTCATAATCCAGAAGGGCTGAATTCCCAAAGACCAGATCAAAGTATGCATCTGGGCCTGTAGTCCAGCCAGACGGAACAATAAAGCTAAAGACGCTAGAATCAACGCCTCTTCGGTCCAGCACTTCTGTTTCGTATCCATAGTCCAGAAGTGTTTGATCGATATTTTGCGATACTGTTTGCGCTTCATCGCGCACACTTCGAATAATAGATAAATTGGGGGAAGCATTGGGACGTAAATGCCCCGTAGAGATGGCTTGAGACGCTTTGACAACAGCCGCGTCTGTATCACCTGAAACTACAAGAACGACACGGGCAGGATCCCATGGAGAGTTAACCATTTGGACGATGCCATCTTCAGGGTCACTGCCCGCAAAGAGGAACTTCCCATCGGTGGTTGGGAGCGGTAATGCAAGCTGGCTTAGCATGGGGATGGTATCTGTTTTGCCAACCAGAATAATATTGCTCGCACCTGTTTCTGTTGCGCTGAATTCGCTAAAAGTCGCAAGCTCCATTGTCAAATTACCTTTGGTTTGATTGCTTAATCCCGCAACAACCGTCATGGCGCTTTGCAATTCTTCAACAGAAGGGTCATCCGGGATCAAAACATAGGCTGTATCTGGATAAACAGAATTCTGATAAAGTGGAAATGGGAACTGCGCCAAGCTTGTATCCGGCAAGACTGTGCCATGCGGGATGCGGATATAAGAGGAATCTTGAATAACAATACTCATTTGTTGCTCAAGAAGACAAGAAAGACCGCTATCAAAAGTAAAAGTCAACTCCTGGCGACCGTCCTGGCGAACTTGCGTCAGGAATTCCATAGGAACTTGTACACGTAACATCATTTCGCCCGATTCGCTAATCGGAAAGACGCCTATTTCTTCGCGGTTATATTCCAACATCAGCAAACCACCGGAATTGATCACTTGCTCTCCGTTAACCGTGGCGGCGCCGAGGTTATTCACGGTGGACTCTATAAATAATGTTATTTCAACAGTACCGGTGATCTCCCAATCTGCAGGTAAACCAAAAACCATAGCTTCATAATCAAGCGGACCTAATAGCTGGATATCATTTTGCCTGATTTGAAAAAAATTCAGAATCTCCGCACCAGGCGCAGGGGTTTGGAATTGCTGAATGACTTTCGCCGTTGGCGTGGGGGTAGTAGTGCCTTGTGCATAAACTTGTGGTGAGTAAAAAGATAACATTCCTAAAAGCAAGAGGATTGTTACAAATAAAAAGGATCGTTTCGTTTTCATTTCTAGCTCCTTTCGGTCAAACTTGAGAAAAAAGATTACAAGTATTCAAATAACAGTTTTGAGAAATAGCCTTCTATCCGCTTCAAAAAAAATGCGGGCATTCTTCTTTGCCGTTGCACAGAAAATCTTGCCAAACCCTCACTCCATTTATTTAAGATTGCCAGCGCGCAAAAGAAATCAATAACTTTCTGTGAATAAGCATGCTGTCCAAAATAGGCTTGCAAGATGATCTTTTTGCAAGCATCAATAAAGGTCGATGATATAAAAGCTCCGCCAGTCAAAATTTGTAAGGAACGGGTTTGCGGATCAGTGATTAGCGTTGCCAGATCAACATAAGCACAAGCCTGATAATCACCAGCATTGTCAATTGCGCAAACCTGATGCTCTGGCGTTACCAAAATATTGGAATAATGAAAATCATCATGCACGATCCCGATGGGCACATTCTGCTTTTCTATTTTTTTCAAAGCCTTTTCAAAGGCCATTCGATATATCCCAATATCAACTTTTCCTTCTGAGTAACGCTCCAGACGCAATAAGCTCTCATCTATATCGCGCCAAATATCATCCAAAGGAAAAGACACTTCTTGCATATCAGAGACACGGTCATGAAAAACACGCAGCCAACGAGCAGAGGCCTCGAGCAGCTTTTTTAAGTTTTCCTCCGCGTCGCGAATACGAAAGAATATCCTTGGATGCAACAAAAACCCTTTAAGAGCCTTGCCTGCCACCTTCTCCATCAAAACAGCATTCCAGTTTTCAAGATAGGCTATTGGTTTCACCGCAATACATCCAGGAGAGTTTTCGGTTTCAAAAACATCCCAAATTTTCTGCGTCATTGCATATTCATCTTGACCAGGCTTGATCAACCTTTTACTTGCAATTGCCTCCGCAAGCGTTCCCATATCAGGCTGACGCTTGATCTTGGCAAGCAAAATTTTCTCTTCTGATCGTCCTAAGACCGGCATGTGCAGAAAAAACGAATACGGATAAAAAAGCAAAGAAATACCGCTTAGATCCAGCGTTACGCCATTGCCATACCATTCAGGCAATTGCTTTTTTACAAAATCGGTCAGTGAAATAATCACTGTTGTATTAGCGGTATCCATTTTCCTCCGTTGGAGAAAGAAGGCTTATATATACTTGCTGAATATCTCTGAACATTTTCTCCTGCGTAAACTCACTATCAATACGTTCATAACTCTTTTGAACAAAGGCACTCGCCTGCTTCGGGTCATTGAGCAAGCCCAGCACAAAACCTGCCAGCGCTTTATGGTCTCCCGCAGGAGCAAGCCAGCCATTCTCTCCGTGCAAAACTGATTCCCTTGTTCCCGAAATATCTGTCGCAACCACAGGCACGCCTGCCGCCATTGCCTCCAGCACAACCAAAGGAAACCCTTCCCAGTAGGATGTGAGCAAAAAACAATCGAAGATATGCAATAATTGCGGAATATCAGAGCGCTGACCAAGCCAATAGATGGATGATTCGACTCCGAGCTGCGCACTTAATTTCCGCGCTTCTGCCTCCAAAGGACCACTCCCCGCCCAGACAAAACATGCATCAGGCTTGAACTTTAGGCTTGCTTCCGCTACCCGAACAAAATCGAGCGGAGATTTTTGTTCGCTTAACCGCCCAACCGATCCAACCACTGGCGCATCAACAGGGATACCTAATTCCGCTTTTAACGCAGGGATGTCAACAGGCTGGCGATACACCTCTGCATCAATACCTGTATTTACCACAACAAATTGCGTCCTTTTCCCAACACCATGTTCAATAGCCAGATCACGCCCACCAGCAGAGACGGTTAAAAATCTGGTTGTGAAGCGCGCTGCGACAGACTCGAGAAAAATAATGATAGATTTTGCCACACCTTTTCTGCCAGCATGGAATGCGAAGGCATGTGGTGTGTAGATAACCGGCAGTCTTGTGCCCAAAGCCGCCACGCGAACAAGGAAACCTGGTTTTGAGCCGTGCGCGTGGATCAAATCAAATTGTCCGCTGCGAATCAGCTTGGTTAACCGAAACCCCAAACGCGCGTCTGAAAACAAGCTCACTTTATAGCGGTTCATCTCGTAACTGATCGCCTTGACATTAGGAACTTGGCCGAGTTCATCTGCAAAGGTAATGCTATTTTCTGAAAGGCAAACAACCGTGATCTCAAATTTGCGTTGATCCAAACCCTTTACAAGCCAGCGGACATATTCAGCTATCCCGCCGGTTGATTTTGTCACCAAAAGAAGACGATAGGGTTGATCTGTCATCGCTAAACTACCAGCTCTTTCTCTTGGGTTGAAAGCAACTGCTCTAACCCTTTTTTTGTTAAAAGAGTTTTGTATAACGAAACCGTACGGTCGATCATCGACGAGATGCTATACGCAGAAGTTACACGCGTCAGTCCGGCCTGCCCAAGGCTCAGACGAAGTTCAGTATCGGAAGCAAGTTGAAGACACGCGCGAGCCAACGCATCGGGGTTTATCGGTGGAACGAGAAGGGCTTCTTTTCCATCCTGCACAACCGCCGGGATACCACCCACATCCGTCGCAACAACTGTACGGGAGGCAGCCAGCCCTTCAAGAAGGGTAACGGGCAACCCTTCCCATTGCGAGGAGAATACTAAAATATCTAACGCCGACATGATTTCAGGAATATCATCGCGAAATCCGGTAAATTGTAGATTTGGCAAAAGAGCCAGCTCGCGAGCACGATCTTCTAGTTTTTCGCGCAAAGGTCCATCTCCGACGATTAAAAAGCGTGCATCAGGCGCTTCTTGCTTGATGATCGCCGCTGCCTGCAAAAAAGTATCGTGGTCTTTGGGCGGCGTTAATCTGCCAATAATGCCAAAAAGAAGTAAGCTTTCCTCTATGCTGAATTCTTTGCGCACTTTTTTTCTCGCCATATCTGAAAAAGTGTGCCGTACCAGATCAACGCCGTTTTCGATGGTGATAAATTTTTCTTCTGGCACACCAGTGTGCTCTTGATGAAAGCTGCGCAGATCGTCAGAAACGGCAATAATTTGGTCTGTAAATTTGGCTGTCCAGCCGTAGAGAGCGCCGAGTGGGAATTTGCGCGCCCAACGGTCTGTGCTATGCAACGTAGAAACCACCACAGGAACACCAGTCAGGCGCGCTGCCAGGCGCCCATGAAAATCACTTTTGAAAAGGTGTGTATGTACGATATGAGGGCGCACACGTTTTATTAGCTTAAGCGTATTCCAAAAGAGAAGGAGATCAATACGCATCAGGCGCGGCAGATGAGTAATATCGAAGCCACGCTCCACCAAAATATCAGCGAGAGAGCCTGGGGTGCTGTAACCAATATGTACTTGAAAACCGCGCTCTTTTAACCCTTTGGATAGCTCAAGCAACGTCATCTCAGCCCCGCCAATATTTAGCCCATCAATGAGCTGTAAGATGCGAATTTCAGACACGAAACTAGCCCCTCCTCGTAGCATTAACGTCGAAGTTGACTAGTTCAGCATACAGGGATTGATAACGCGTACCGATGATTGAAAAATCATATTCCGACATAATGCGCCGTCTCGCTGCTTGCCCTAAACTTGCTCGACGCTCTGGATCGTGATCCAGCTCTGATAAGGTTTGTGCCCAAATATCCACATCCCCAACGGGGAGGAGCAAACCACATTTTCCGTGATCTAATACACTCGGGCTGGCGCCCACCGGGGTTGCCAAGCAGGGTATGCCGGCTGCCATCCCTTCAAGCAGGGCATTTGACATGCCCTCAGTATTTGAAGGTAAAACAAAAATATCAGCGAGTGCCAAGTAGGGGCGAACATCATCTTGATTCCCTGCAAAAGTGATCTGATGTTGAATTTTCAGCTCTTTCGCCAAGCTCTCAAGCATACTTTGGTCTGGTCCTTTTCCGACAAGGATCAAATGCAAGTTAGGGGAGTTTTTTAATGCCTTTTCGAAAGCGTTTAACAACGTAGGGATGGATTTCTCTTTAACCAAGCGTCCCACAAATAGCACAATGGTTTTCCCTTTGAAAGTAGTCTCTAACTCTTTATTCTTAGTTGCTGTATAAAATAGCGTTGCATCGATCCCGTTACTAATAAGCTTGATTTTTTCCGGAAGAATACCGACTGAGATTGCCTCAGCTTGTATAATCTCATCAAGAACAATAATCCTGTCGGCCCAGCGGCGCAGGAGGGCTAAACGCACCTTTCCACGGAGTGTGCGGCGCGAGACTTCAATTTCGCCAGCGGGCCCGCTGCTGCCAAGTTTAACAAGCACACGCTTCTGCAAAAAACGCCTCGCAAGCACTGCCGCGAAAGCTGCTCCAAAAAGCATGTGTGCGTGGATAACTTTGTATTCTCTGCGCAGTCTCCATAAATGCCAAATTGCACCAAATATAAATGTTAGCGTCTTTAGTTTTCCGGGACCAAAAGAAGGGGGGCGAAGTACTGTAAAACCATCGCGCTTTTCTTCAGCAAGAAGCCCTGAGAAGCGACGAGTAATCACCCAAACAGGCTTACCTTGAGCAGCCATAAACGTTGCAAGGCGTTCAGCCTGCTTCTCGGACCCGCCTGAGATGGGAGAAAACTCATTAACCAGCATCACTACGCCACTCATCATTATGTCCTAAGCGTACTTTTTTTGTCTGCGCAAAATAGCGCCAGATAATCTTTGGTATACATCAATAATCACGTCGCGGCGAACAAACCACAAAGCTGCTAGATAAATTAAGCCGCCCGAGGGAATTGTGATCAATAATTGCTCTATCGAAGAAAGAGCGAGGGTCAGTTGTAATATGGCATATACTGCAAAAGCCATGATGGCGCCTGCAAGAATCGAGGGCAAAAGCGAATTAAATAACTCTCGCAAAGGCAAGCCTAAAATCCGCGCAGTAACCAGCAGGCTGATAACACTCCCTACAAATGCAATCAATGCGTGCATCCACCCAACAGCAATAATAGATTCTGCAACCGTAGTTGCCCACCACAGAGCGGGGAATAAAAGAAGCAAACGTGTTATTCCAATCCATGTCATCACATCGAATTTTCCCAAAGCTTTATAAACGCTCCCTGAGTTATGAATGAGGGAAAGGAATAAGCAATATATCGCTATTCCCTGCATCACCGGGATAGCGTTTTCCCATTTATCTGTAAGGAACATCAAGGTAAAGGGGCGTGCAATCACCATTAAACCCAGGCCTATAGGGATCGTGATCAAAGAAACATAGCTAGTTGCTTTTCCAAATCCACGTGCCATGCCGCCGGGGATATCGCGCATTTTTGTATAGATAGGAAAGGTCACCTTGCTTAATATGCGAGCAAATTGCAAGATAAGTAGTTCTGGCACGCGATAAGCCAAAACATAAATCCCAAGAGCAGTAGCGCCCAGATAACGACCTATTAATAAATAATCTATGTTGAGCAATAAAACCGATAGTATATCTGTCCCGATATATTTCACCCCATAAGTGATCAGAGCTGTAGCTTTAGGGATATCAAATTCAAATGTTGGGTGCCACGGCGTAATCAGCCATAAAATAATTGAAGCGACGAGGGTGCCTCCCACTTGTCCCCAAACCAGACTCCACGCACCAAATCCTGAAAAAGCCAGAACAACCGAAACCACGCCTTTGGTTAGCGCGCGCAGAAATTCAGGAAGAGCAGTTTTTCCAAATGCCAATTCCTTACGCAAGAGTGCGTCATGAGTGCTACCAAGTGCCGTAACAGGAAATGTTAAGGTTATTGCGCGAAAAACAGGAATAACGCGATCATCTTTGAAGTAAATAGCCAAGAATGGGGCGAGAATCCACGATAATCCAAATAAAAAAAAACCTATCCCTAAACTAACCCAAAATGCGGTTGAATTTGTTCTGCTATCTTCTTTGTGAAAGACAACTGCCTCGGCCATGCCGAGATCACTGGCAATATCCAGAAAAGCAATCGAAGCAAGTGCGTAACCTACTATTCCAAAATCTTCTATGGAAAGCAAACGAGCTAAAACGAGGGTGCTGAGAAAAACCATCAACTTTCCCCCAAAATAGGAAGCATAACGCCAAACAGTTCCTTGAATCGCAACTAAGCCAAATTTTGTAGATTCTGCTGAAGAGTTCACTGGTACCTCTGCAAGGCATCTTGTCGAATTTCTTGTTGCTCGATGCGACTGTTTTTTGCTACTTGTTCAAAAGAGAGTGCAATCCCTAATAATATCCAGAACGCATTGGAGTAAGAACCACTTTTGGAAATATAAAAAAACATATACCCCAACAAACCCGACAAAAAGGCCAGCGTTATATGTGCATCATCTTCCATTTCTAATAAAGTAAATATACGCTTTGCATTCCAAAGACTACGAAAAACCATTGCAATGAAAATGAAAAATATAGCCGTACCCACAAGTCCTTGCTCCGAAAGAATTTCCAAATAGAGACTTGCAGGGGCACGGGCTGTGCGCCGAGAATCTAACCCTATTTTTCGTGAATAATCCTGATAATTAACTTCAAAATTATCAAGCCCAACGCCAAATAAAGGGTTATCTTGAAACATTTGCCAAGCTGCAATATTCTCGCTCATACGCCCACGAAATGATTGGTCTGAAACTACACTTGTTGGATTTGATGAAGAAAATTGAAAAAGCGTGGATAAGCGGCTAAGGTACGTCGTCGGCAAAAACTGAAGCAAGAGCAATGCAAGTACCCCCGTTATCATCAAGGGCATAATATTGGGGCGGCGAATAGCTATTAGAAATCCTAATGTAAATATGAGCGTAACAAAACCATTCCGAGAATAGGTAAAAAAGATTGCCAAAGTACAACTCACAAGCGCCAATGCTGCGATCAAGCGGATGAAAGTTCTTTTCTCATGCCATAGTCTGTCCAGTGCGAGAGGCACTAAAACAATAAGAGATTGTGCATAAGCATTGGCGTTTCCATACAATCCTGCTGCGCGATAATTTGTAGTTCCATTTGTAGAGGAATATTCCCATTGAGCAAATCCGCCGTAGTTATTGGCGTAAGTGGATGTTAAATTCTGAAATACTGTTAGTATAGCTGTGAAAATCCCCGCTGCCAGAAAGCTCCAGATAATGCGACGCAGGGAAGTTGGACGCTGAACAAAGAAAACAATTACAAACGCAAAAAGAGAGTTTTCAACATATTTTTGAAACTTGATCAAACCCAAAGCCGAGTCATCTGCCGTAATGGCAGAAAACAACCAAAAAGCCATGAGAACGAAGATCATGCTTGCACGTTTCCATCCTTCAGGACGGTCTCCATAAATAAATAACCGCCAAATTAATAGAAAGAGTAAAGCGCCAAGCAAAGGGTATGCCGGTGAAAGATAGGTCGGAAACCCTGGGTAATAAATTGAAATGGCCCTATTTAATTGAATATAGACGACCACAGCAAAAGCCGCTACACCAAAATCTGGTTGAAGCAATATTGCAATACCCACAACCAAGGCTGGAAGAGCAAAAAGACTGATCCACCCGAATTCACCCCCGACAAATGCAACAACAATGCCTGCTGCAATTGCGAGAACAAAAAAGATGCCTGAGAGAATATTGCTCTGAACAGAAGTTCGATCAGAAAGCGATGAGGGGGTAAATAAATTCTCTGGCTTCATTGAAGTTTTATCTTCCTGCTTCGTCTTGAACCCAAAATGGATTTTTCAACTCCCAAACACAAACCGGGTCAGGCTCACTGCGGCGGGCTTGCTCTAAAGAGCTTTGAGCCTTCTCAAGTAATTCTTGTGAAGAAATAGAATTACTGTGCACAGCACCACCAATATGAGGATCTAAGTTTACAGTAACACCGTACGAAGATAAGTGAATAGGTTGAACCAGCGCATGATAAACACGATCAAAGGTACGGTTTGCTGCCACTCCCGTTGTGGTTGGCAATAATAGAGAAAAACTAATTTCACTCCAACGTCCAATTGCATCATTCCCGCGCAATTCACGACGAAGTATTTTCGTTACTTTTAAGAGTAACGCTTGAAGACCAGCAGCGGGCAATGTTCCTAACAAATCAGAAAAACCGCTTAACTCTACGATCCCAATAGAAAGCTCGCTATCAGCACTCTGGCCAACTTCTTCCTCTACCAGACGAGAAAAATATTTTTTGTTGAAAACACCTGTGTCACTATCCATGCGCAATCGATTACGATACGCTTCTATTGGGACGCGTATCTGCTCACTCAATACAGCTAAAACTACACCTGCTGCAAGTCCAAGAACAAAACCAACTGCCGAATCCCGAACTGGTTGCGGGCTAAAGGGGATTTCTGGAAGGATCGCGTTGTCAAGAATATGCAACTCATACGCTTGATTTAGAGACCGGGAAAAACTGATCGCCTCTTGTCCCGTCGCATTTGCAAGACTTGTTACTACTTGAGGGTCTGGTCCTGAAACGGATAAAGCCAAAACACTAGACTCAGGCAAAACCACCGTTTGGATCGTGTAATTTTTCGATATGACAGCAGAGTCTTGACCAATTAAATTACAAGCGCTGATGAAAACACGATTGCTATTTAGAATTTCAGCATAAGTAGCAGCAATAGAGGGCCTGTCTAGCGTGTCAAGACTATCTACGACATCATTTTTGCTCGTAATAGACGATGAGGGACTTAGTATATAGAGAGCAGATGCTTCATATTGAGGTACTGCGACATAAGATAGCGCTAAAGAAGCTGACAATCCCACCATTGCGGTCAAGAGTATTATCCACCATCCGCGTTGTAGCATTCGAAAGTATAGTTTTATTTCCATTTTTCCTCCAAGCTAGGTACTATTCAAACTCATTCAGAAACAAGCCGCTTTCGTGCAAACAAAAAGACTAAGCTATTTAGCTCCACGCTGTTTAAAAACAGCAATAACTGTCTGGATTAAAATATTCAGATCTAGCCATAAACTAGCTCGTTCTATATATGCAATATCCAGGCGGAGACGATCATCAAACTCAAGTCGTGCGCGACCAAAAACTTGCCACAGACCAGTAATTCCCGGAATAACATCCAGGCGCTCAGTTTGCCAAAGCTGATAGGTATCTGCACCAAAGGATGTTGGGCGAGGGCCAACTAAACTCATCTTGCCACTGATTACATTGAACAACTGGGGTAACTCATCTAAGCTGGTTTTTCGTAATATTCGTCCCAATTTTGTGATGCGTGGGTCATTTGTAATCTTAAAATCAGGCCATTGCAACTCATTCAAGTGAGCATATTGTTCTTTGAGCGCAGCTGCATTTGGCACCATTGTACGAAACTTTAGCATTTGAAAGCGACGACCGCCTCTACCTGTGCGCGCTTGTGAAAAAACAGGAGATGCCCCAGGGGAGGTAACCCTGATCAGAAGAGCGATCACACCAATTAGCGGCAACCAAAAAGGCATTGCCAATAAAACGATGAATAAATCAAAAAAACGCTTTGCAAGGTAATAACCGCGAATAGATAGTATCCGCTTACGAGGGTCGAATTTTTTTATCCAACTGTGTCCGGTTATTGAGTAAGAGTATTCCATAGTAATTCTAAACACCTTCACTGTGTATTTCAGGGGAGTGTCAAGAAAATTGTGTAAATGGGATTTAGATTTTCATTCGTCCTTC
>JABGQT010000104.1 GCA_018648685.1 Anaerolineae bacterium | reverse complement strand
ATGCTGGACGTATTTTTGATCGTCTTTCTGTACATTTTGGAAAAGATGCTATTTTTATGGATGTTAGCACTATTGAAGCGGGGCTTGATTTTGTCACGGTGCTGGAGGATGCAGTTCAATCTTGTGATGTGCTCGTTGCGCTGATCGGGTGGCAATGGCTCAATATCAAAGATGATGATGGAAATCGACGCTTAGATAATCCTGAAGATTTTGTACGCGTTGAAATTGCCGCAGCCCTGAGCCGAGATATCCGTGTGATACCTGTTTTGGTGAATGGGGCGAGAATGCCGCGCTCCGCTAATCTTCCAGAAAATTTAAAGTCTTTAAGTCGTCGTAACAACTCAGAAGTTAATCATCGTTCCTTTGATGCAGATGTCCGTCATTTGGCAGAGCAACTGGAACTAGCCTTGCGCGCAACTGAGCAAACAAAAGCGATGAAGGTGCGTGCTTTGGCTGAAAAGAAAGCTCATGCCCAACGCAAAGCGCAGATTGAGAAATTATCAACCCAAGCTGATACAGCGATCAACCTGCATGATTGGGAACTGGCTGAAAAGAAGTTAAAAAATACCCTTGCTTTAGATCCCAAAAGTATTCAGGCGCAAGCAAAACTAGAAATTGTTGAAGAAAAATTAGCAGATTTTGAAGAAGAAAAGAAAAGAGAAAATAGAGAGAAGGAAGAAACACGCCAAAAACAGGCAAAGCAAGCACAGGAAGAAAAAGCACGCGAAATTGCTTTGAAGAAAGAACGCCAACAGGAGCGAATAGGAATTTTCAAGAAATTCTTCTACAGAATGGGAAAGCTTCCTCTTTATATTGGTGGCGGAATAGCCTTACTTTTCTTTTTGGGTTATGTAATCAAGAATATCGATTTTTCAGCGAAACCTGCGCTAACGAAAGAGCCTGTTGTATCAGCCCCCGCAACAGCAACATCTTTTTTGCCAACATCAACATTTACTTCAATCGCTACAGAACGACCAACTGAAATACCTGCTACGCTAACTCCAGTGCTTGGTATTGGCAGTACGATGCTTTCAGAAAAAGACGGCATGACCCTGCTCTACGTCCCCGTAGGAGAATTTCAAATGGGTAGTGAAAATGGTGATAGTGATGAAAAGCCAGTTCATACCGTTTATCTTGATGCTTACTGGATAGATCAGACAGAAGTAACCAATGCAATGTATGTTTTATGTGTTTCTGTCGGTGCTTGCGATGAGCCAAATAAAAGTAATTCTTATACCCGTGATAGCTATTATGGCAACCCTGAGTTTGATAATTACCCTGTGATTTATGTTTCATGGGAAGATGCTAATAATTATTGCACTTGGGCTGGTCGTCGTTTGCCAACAGAAGCGGAATGGGAAAAAGCAGCTGGTTGGAACGAGGATACACAAAGTCAGATGGTTTATCCTTGGGGAAATGAGATTGACGAAAGCTATACCAACTATAGTCAAAATGTAGGCGATACCACAACTGCAGGAAGTTACGAAAAGGGTGCAAGTTTTTACGGTGCTTATGATATGGCCGGGAATGTTTGGGAATGGACATCCAGCTTGTACAAGAGTTATCCTTACGATGCAGAAGATGGACGTGAAAATTTAGGCCTTGCGGATAGCCGAGTGCTGCGTGGTGGTTCGTGGGCCCTCAACGGATACTACCTCCGCTCCGCTTCTCGCAACAGCAGCGATCCCGCGTATACGCTCAACGTCATCGGTTTTCGTTGCTCCCGCTCACCCTAGTTCGGAAATACTGCGTTCTGTTATTCTGAAAACTGAAGCGGGGGTTTGGGGGCTTGCCCCCAACAGCTTTTTCTATGCCAAAAACTTATAAACACCTATACCATAAAATATATAATCCTCTAAATATTTGGCAGGCATATAAGCAAGCTGCAAAAGGGAAACGCTATAAAGCACCGGTAGCTGCTTTTGAATATGACCTTGAAAATCATTTATTCAATATTGAGAATGAATTAGAAGACGAAAGTTATCAACCAGGTGGGTATCATAGCTTTATCATTCAGAAACCAAAAAGACGTTTAATTAATGCCGTCCCTTTTCGTGATAGGGTGGTACATCATGCGTTAATGAATGTGATTGAGCCACTTTTTGAACGCCAATTTATCTTTGATTCTTATGCCAATAGAATCGGGAAAGGCACGCATAAAGCACTTGACCGTACGACTCATTATTTGCGACGTTATAAATATGTAATGCATCTTGATATTCGTCAGTTTTTTCCTGCTATTGACCATGAGATTTTGCTCTCAATTCTTTCTCGCACAATCAAAGATGAGAAATTAATGATTTTGGTGAAGAAAATTATTTCTAGCGGGGCCGGGATACAAGCCAGTGAATATGACCAAGTTTTCTTTTCAGGAGATACGCTGTTTTCAGCAAACAGATCGCGTGGCTTGCCAATTGGCAACCTTACTTCACAAAATTGGGCAAATGTCTATTTGAATGAGCTAGATCAATATGTAAAGAGAGAACTTAAATGTCGAGCCTATCTTCGTTATGTAGATGATTTTTTACTCTTTGCGAATGATAAGAAGAGTTTGCGTATTTGGCGCAAAGAAATTATCTCCTTTTTGGAAAAACTACGTCTCACAATTCACGAAAATAAAGCCCATTTGCGTCCCTGCCATACAGGAGTGTCTTTTTTAGGCTTTCAGGTTTTTCCAGAATATCGCCGTTTGAAACCAGCAAATGGCTATGCTTATCAGCGGAGGTTGAAAAAAATGGTTGAATTGCTTCGCGCAGAGAAAATAACAGAGAAAGACTTTCAAATGCGTTTGCAAAGTTGGATAAATCACGCTGACTATGGCGATACCTTTGGATTGCGAAAATCACTTCTTATTAACGCTGGTATTTATGGAGGTAATGATGAATGAACGGAGCCAATCTCCGATTTTTGCGCGAACATCAGATTTTATGCTCTGGCTTCTCAACCATACCGAGAAATTTCCGAAAAACGAGCGTTTTCGGATGGCGAAACGTCTTGAAGACAGTGCTTTTAAATTCTATGAGTTTTTAATTGAATCGACTCGTACGAAAAAAAGAAAACGTCAACTTTTGTTAAAAGCAGATGTTGAATTAGAAAAATTGCGCTTATATTTGCGCATGTCGCAACAGCGTAAATTAACCAGTCATTCTCAATATCGCTTTGCTTATGGCACTTTGGTTGAAGTTGGTAAATTGTTGGGAAGCTGGATCAAAATAATCCCCGAATAAAAAGACATTAACAGGCTTTTTGCCTGATTTGTAGGGACACCAGAGGAGTGCTGCGTGGTGGTTCGTGGAACAACAACGAAAACAACCTCCGCTCCGCTAATCGCAACAACAACAATCCAACGAATACGAACAACAACATCGGTTTTCGTTGCTCCCGATTACTTCCGTAAATTCCTTTGGCCAGAATGTGATAGTTTCACGGATCTATCACGCGTGCTGAGGAAGTGAGTGCTGGTGATTCCTGTCCCTGAAGGGGAGGGGCAAATATAAAATAGCCCCGCGTGTTCTAGTAGGAAATGACTTTTATCATTTTGCGAAAGTCCACGTGGGGCATTGGTAATCAAAAATCCACATCCATCATCATTCAAGTGGCTGTATAATTGCAAAAAAAACTTCGTGTCCTTTCGTGTGACTTTGTGGACAAATAATCTCAGGAGCACCTCATGCGCCAATCAATCCTCACCGACCAACAAGCCCAATTCTTGCGAGAAGAAAAAGAAAGCCTCGCCGGAATCCAACTTGCCCTATCCGATCTCGATCTTCCGCGAGAATCGCTCTATAACCTCCAAAAAGCCATTCTCCAGCTCGATGAGCTTTTCCTGATCGTCGTAGCAGGGGAGTTCAACGCGGGCAAGAGTGCCCTCCTAAATGCCCTCCTCGGCGAAAAAGCCCTCCTCGAAGGCGCCACACCCACCACCTCGCGCGTCACCCTCGTTAAGTGGGGCGAAAAACCTCTTGAGACAATTGTCGACGAAGGTTTCGCCGTCTACAGCTACCCTTTGCCCATTCTCAAAGAACTCAATATCGTCGACACCCCCGGCACCAACGCCGTCATCCGTCAGCACGAACGCCTGACCGACGAATTCGTTCCCCGCAGCGACCTCGTCCTCTTTGCCACCTCTTCAGACCGGCCAATGACCGAAAGCGAACGCCAATTCCTTGAGCGCATTCTGACCTGGGGCAAAAAAGTGGTCTTTGTTTTGAATAAGATCGACATCTTCGACGATGCTGCCTCCTTGGATGAAGTCCGGGATTTCGTCATCTTGCACGCCTCAACATTGCTCGGGGGCAAACCTGACCTCTTCCCTGTTTCCGCTAAATTAGCCCAGCGTGCCCTGAGTGAACCGGATCCCGCTAAATCGCAAAAACTTTGGCTAGCCAGCCGTTTGGGTGCGCTCGAAAGCTATATCAACGCCACGCTAGATGACGTCACGCGTTTGCGGCTCAAGTTCAATAATCCGCTTGGGGTGGCGGAGAATTTGATCGCGCAAGCAGAAGAAACTATCCAGTTTCAAGAAGAGATCCTGCAAGAAGATAAAGAAACCGTGGCGGCGTTGGAAACAGCCATGAACGCCTATCAGCACGAATTAGAAAATGAACTAACTCCACGCCTCGCCGAAGTGGAGAATATCCTGCATAAGCTGGAAAACCGCGGGCTGGATTTCTTCGATAATCAATTGCGTCTGACCAATATCAAGGGCCTAATGAGCGGCGCAAAAGTGCGCTCAGATTTCGAGAGAGATGTCCTGACCGAGATGCCCAAACAGATCGAAGAACAGGTCCAACGCCTGATCGATTGGCTGGTGCAAAAAGATTTGCATGAATGGCAACAAGTGATGGGTTATTTGCAACGACGGCAAGCGCAGCATATCGACCATTTGGTGGGTGAATCCTATGGCCCGCAAGAAACACGCCGCCGCGAGTTGATTGATACCGTTGGGCAAACTGTCCAGACCATTGTGGAAACCTACGATCACCAAAAAGAAGCTAGTGAGTTAGCATCAAGCGTTGAGCTTGCCGTTGCGCAAACTGCCGTTCTTGAAGCCGGTGCAGTTGGTCTGGGAGCAATAGTGACCTTTGCGGTGCTTTCCTCTGCTGTCGATATTACCGGCACCCTCGCGGCTGGCACGATGGCTATTCTTGGCTTTTTCGTGATCCCCTTCAAACGAAAACAGGCGAAAGAAAATTTCAAAGAAAAAATGACAACTTTGCGCACGAAATTGCTGGATGCGCTGACCACACAATTCACGAATGAATCTGTAAATGCAATTGACCGAATGAAAAACGGTGTTGCGCCTTATACGCGCTATATCACCTCCGAGCGTGAACGGATCGAGAAAACAGAGACAACCTTGGGAGAACTGAAGCAAAAACTTTCGGCGCTCCGTGCGCGTAGTGAAGCGGTGTTGAAATAAGACTCTATACATCTGTCTTTGCGAGGAGGGCTGGTGGTTGAGCTTGTCGAAACCTGGCCCGACGTGGCGATCTCCTTTTTAGCGGAGATTGCCATTTTCTTTGTTTTTCTCTCTTGTTTCCCGTTCTAATATATTTCCAATATCCTCCCTTTCTTTGCATGGTATTATTTTTTTAGATAGTTTCTTATTAATTTCTCGAATTTTGGAGGCAGTATGAATATCGCTCTTTTATTTCAAGGTTTAGCCAGCCTTTCATGGTTTGCTTTTATTGTTGTTCTAGGTATCGTGATCATGCGGGCATCAAGAAAACAACCGACAAAAGGTCTCACTTCACTTCTAATAGGTGTGCTTATCTTTGCATTGGTCATTTCGGTTATTAGTGCCGGCATCGTTTTCATTGAGCCGAATGAACGTGCCGTCGTCGTTTCGCCTTATGGTTTCCGTGCGCCAAATGGTTATCTCGAAGAAGCGCTGACCCCCGGTTTGCGTTGGATCGTGCCCGGCGAAAACGCACGCATATACTCGATTTCGCGCCAGACTTATACGATGTCGGCGGCATCGGCTGAAGGGAATATCGTAGGCGATGACTCTATTCGTGCTCGTACTAAAGATGGGCAGGAAGTCTTCATTGACGCTTCGGTTATTTTTCAGGTAGATTCATCCAAGGTGACTCAACTTCATATTGAATGGGCAAATCGTTATAGAGATGAGCTTGTTCGCCCGACTACGCGCGGTATTGTTCGCGATATTGCTTCACAGTACGGGATCGAAGAGATTGTTAGCACTGAGCGAGCCTCTTTAGAGTCCGCCATCACCGAGTCCATGGAAGAGAAATTCCTCGAAAACAACCTGATCCTCGTTGATTTCGTCTTACGTGATATTCACTTTAGTGCAGAATACGCCGTTGCTGTTGAGCAAAAACAAATTGCTGAGCAACAGGCGCAGCAAGCCAAATTTGTGGTTGAGTCAAAGAAACAAGAGGCTGAGCAAGCCCGTCAGGTTGCGCAAGGTGTCGCTGATGCAGCCGTTATCGCCGCGCAAGGTGAAGCAGATGCACGTTTGATCCAGGCCGAGGCAGAGGCTGCCGCGTTGGAACTGATCAATAACGCTATTAAGAATAATCCCGACCTGCTCACTTACCAATATATTGAAAAGTTAGGACCAAATATTGATGTGATGCTGCTCCCCAACGATTCCCCCTTCCTTTTCCCCTTGCCTGAGACAGGCGTAACCGTTCCCTAAATAATAGATTGCTTATTGAAAGAGCAGCGAGGTTTTAGTAAAATAAACCTCGCTGCTCTTTTTGATTTATTACCACTCAGGCATGTCTTTGCGAGGTAGTTTTATCGCCGAAGCAATCTCCCGAATAGAGAGGGAGACTGCCGCGTCGCAAAAGCATGCTCCTCGCAGAGACATTTCTTGGGAAGGTTGAATAGCTATTGGTATTTTTGAATTAATAATTCGACATGCTAAACTTTCTCGAAATACTTCCTTAGGAGATACTCATGCTTGATGCCGCAAAAGCATCCGAACAGAAAATTCGCCTGACCAGCCTCGCAGCTTGTGCTGGCTGAGCGTCCAAATTAAGTGCAGAAGCACTGGCGCAGGTTCTGCGTCCAATTCAGGATATTTATCAGGCAGAAGACTACCCCGACCTTTTAATCGGTATTGGCGACCCCGATGATGCCGCCGCATGGCGCATTGATGAAAAACGTGCCATCGTTGTCACCACAGACTTTTTTACGCCGGTTGTCGATGAAGCCTATGATTACGGTGCAATAGCGGCAGCGAATAGTCTTTCCGATGCCTACGCTATGGGTGCGCGCCCTTTCCTTGCGCTTAATATCGCTGCTGTTCCACCGAAGTTGCCCACTGAGGTCGCGAGCGAGATTTTGCGTGGTGGCGCAGAAAAAGCGCGCGAAGCAGGTGTCGTTATTGCAGGCGGACATACTATTACCGATGAAGAGCCTAAATATGGCCTTGTCGTGTTAGGCTTTGCAGAAACGGATAAGATGATGACCAAAGGCGGCGCAAAAATTGGGGATGCCCTCGTCTTGAGCAAACCGATCGGATTTGGAACGACAACGACCGCGATAAAACAACAGAAGGCAACGCCCGAAGAAGTTGCCGAAGTGGTAGGCTGGATGAGCCGCCTCAACAAAACCGCCTCCGAACTTGCACTGGACTTTGGCGTTCGCGGCGCAACTGACATCACTGGTTTTAGCCTGCTTGGACATGCTCATGAGATGGCGGAAACATCGGGCGTTGGCTTGCGCTTTGAGATGTCCAAAATCCCGATGATCTCTTGCGCTCGCAAATATGCCGAATCGTGGACTTTCCCTGCTGGATCGTCAGATAATAAACTTTACTTTGAAAAACACGTCACCTTTGATGAGCGCATAGACGAAGAAAACAGAATGTTACTCTTCGATGCGCAGACTAGCGGCGGTTTGCTTCTGGCTGTTCCCCCTGAAAGACTGGACGCCCTTCTCTCCCGAGCAAAAGAGATCGAGCAACCACTTTGGCATGTTGGCGAGGTTGTTGCAGGCGAAGGGATCAAAGTAGAAGCATAAAAAAGATGGCTGAAGGCACACGTCACTCTGTCATTACCCTAATGGGTACGCGTGCGAGCGGAGTTTACGGAGCGTGGCAATCTCCTTCTTAGCTTAGAGATCGCTGCGTCGAGCCAGCGCTTTCTCGCGATGACAACGCTCACTTTATGAGGCACTTCTCCTTCTGCTTTTTATATTCTGAAATTTGCCTTCCAATGGTATAATCTTGCCCCGTATGAGTACAACAGCGAACAACCCCAAGACAAAAATCTGTCCAACCTGCGGCACTCGCCTTGGCGAAGGCGCAACAAAGTGTCTCGTTTGTGGCGAAAGATTTGATGCGCCTGAACAAGCAGCGCAAACGAAAAAATCCGTCCAGGGCAGCACCATGCCGAAAATTACCCTCAGCCTGCCGGCTGCTTTGGGATTTTTGGCTCTTTTCCTTGTTGTAGGTGCTGCGGCGGTGTTTTTCACCTTACAAGCGACAGATCAGGTTGTGGTGCCTACGGATATTCCAACGGCAACTGTGACTGTCACCGTTACTCCAACGCCGACACAGACGCTTACGCCAACGCCTGTTCCGACCATTACGCCGCAGCCGCCATTTGAATATACCGTGGCAACAGGCGATACTTGTGGCGGGATAGCGGTTACTTTTGGGATCTCTGTGCAAAGCATCATTATCCTTAATAATCTCCCCGCATCATGTAATAATTTGACTGTTGGGCAGGTTTTGCAAATTCCATACCCAACACCAACACCTTTACCGCCGCCCACAGCAACATTAGAAGGCGGCGCGGCGACAGAGCAAGCGTGTGAAAAAGTGCTCATTACTGTACAAGAAAACGACACTCTTTCTAGCATTGCAGCGAATTATGCCGTTCCACAAGATGCCATAAAATCTTTCAATGGTTTGAGCACAGATACCGTTTTCTTGGGGATGCAGATCCAGATTCCGCTATGTATGCGTGCTGCTACACCCGGACCGACCCCCACGCCGACGACACCGCCTCCGTACCCGGCCCCGAACTTGCTTCTGCCTACGGATGGATCCTCTTTCACTTTGGCGGATGATGTTGTTACTCTGCAATGGTCATCTGTTGGTACCCTGCGTGAGAATGAGGTTTACCGCGTAACCGTTCAAGACGTAACTGATGCTGAAGGGCGGAGGCTCGTTGAATACGCGAGCGATACGAAGTTCATCGTCCCGGTATCCTTCCGTCCAAAAGATAATCTCCCGCATGTGATGCGCTGGAATGTCACCTCTGTCCGACAAGTTGGTTCTGACGATCAGGGCAACCCGATCTGGGAATCTGCTGGTACCTTGAGTATGGAAAGAGTATTCTCGTGGACAGGTGCTGCCCCAGAAGCAACACAAGCCCCCTAGAGGGATTGATTTCACCTAAAAATCGTGATATATTGGCGGCATTAAACGCCAAGTTTTGAAAGGGAATGAAAAATGCCTACGTCATATCTAACTAAAGATGGATTTATTAATTTGCAACGCGAACTCGATGAGTTGCGAAGCAGTAAACGCACAGAAGTTGCCGAGCGTCTTCGCGAAGCCATGGAAGGCGGGGAACTGATTGAGAATGCTGAATACGAATCTGCAAAAAATGAACAATCTTTTGTAGAAGGTCGTATTCGCGAACTTAAGCAGCTTTTGGCGAATGCACATATCATTGATTATGATGAAGAAAACGGTGATAGTGCTTATGCTCAGGTTGGTTCGACGGTCTTTTTGCGCGAAGAAGGTGAAAAACGCTCCGACAAATATGTGATCGTTGGCGCAGCAGAAGCAGACCCGCGCAATGGGATGATCTCTAACGAATCTCCGATTGGGAAAGCTGTACTTGGTCATAAAGCCGGTGAAGAAGTAGAAATTGAAACCCCCGGTGGCAGTATCAAATTTAAGATCACGACCGTCAGGTATGAATAACCCAAACTTTTAAGATCGTAGCCTCGCGCCGCTGTTTTCAAAAGCAGGGCGCGAGGCTTTTTTGTTGACCCCCACCTAACCTCCCCAAATTCTAAGAGTAGAATTTAGGGGAGGAGTAATGATGAAAAAGGTATTCCCATGGCAGAATATACATCTCTTGAAGAAATTCGTCTAAAGAAAATAGAAGAACTCCGCGCCGAAGGCATTGAAGCATATCCCACCCGCGCAAAGCGGACGCATATGAGCGCTGAAGCAATAGCTGCCTTTGAAAAAGTAGAAGAGAGCGAAGGTGAAGTTCTTGCTACTGTAGCGGGACGTCTTCGTTCTGCACGCAACTTGGGTAAACTCTCTTTTGCACATATTGAAGACGGCGCAGGACGCTTGCAGTTATTCTTCCGTGTGAATGATATTGGTAAAGAGAAGTTGAATTTCTTCGCGAAGATGTTCGACTTGGGCGATTTTATTCAAGCAGAAGGGAAAATGTTCCGCACTCGTCGCGGAGAAATAAGTTTGCATGTAAGTGATTTTAAGTTGCTTGCAAAAGCCGTCACTCCGCTCCCTGCTGCGAAAGACGAAACCCTTGAAGATGGGACAGTTGTTCACCATGCAGCTTTGGAAGATGTACAGTTGCGCGCGAGACAACGCTATGCTGATCTGGCGGTAAATGAAAGCACACGAGATACTTTCCGTAAACGGGCGGCGATCGTGCGTTCTTTGCGTGATTTTTTGGATGGGAAAGATTTTCTCGAAGTTGAAACACCGATCTTGCAACCCATTTATGGTGGCGCAGCAGCCCAGCCTTTTACGACGCATCATAATCAGCTTAAACAGGAACTTTATTTGCGTATCTCCTTTGAGCTTTATCTGAAACGCCTCTTGGTCGGGAATCTCGAACGTGTCTACGAGATCGGGCGCGACTTCCGCAACGAGGGTGTTTCTTATAAACATAACCCCGAATTCACACAGCTTGAATTCTACTGGGCGTATGCCGATTATTTGCAAGTCATGGAATTGACCGAGCAGATGGTTTCTTATGCCGCCGAAAAAGCAACTGGTTCTACAAAGGTTACTTATCAAGGACAAGTAATTGACTTTACGCCACCTTGGAACCGTCTCGAAATGCGACAAGGTTTGCTCAACGCTTGTGGTGTGGATATCAATGAGTGTCGTGATGCCGAAACTTTGAGTGCTGCGCTGAAAGAAAAAGGGATCGAGCATCCTGCCGGTTCACCGCGTGGAAAATTGATTGACTGGATGGTGGATGAATATCTTGAGAAAGAGATGATCCAGCCGACCTTCCTTTATAACTATCCACGCGAGATTTCCCCACTGGCAAAAGCCATCCCCGGTGATCCTCAGACAGTGGAGCGCTTTGAGGGCTTTGTTGCAGGCATGGAGTTGTGTAATGCCTTCACCGAGTTGAACGATCCCATCGACCAGGAAGCCCGCTTCCTGGAAATGGGACGCGATTACGAAGAAGGTGATGAAGATCAACACCCGATGGATGAAGACTATCTCCGCGCCATGCGCTACGGGATGCCCCCGAACGGCGGCTTTGGCATGGGCATAGATCGTCTCGTCATGCTCCTGACGGATAAGCACAGCATCCGTGAAGTATTGCTTTTCCCGCATTTGCGCGCAGAAGAATAATCCCTCTTATTTTCTCCCTCAAATTCTGTACTTAGAATTTGGGGGAGATGCCCTTTAGGGCAGAGGGGGCGAAAAACAGAAGCTTTTTAACAAAATGATAAAACTATGAATAAAAACTTTAATTTATTGGTACTCGGAGATATTGTCTCCGTCATTATTATTACTCTCGCAGGCTTCGTTTTTCACGAAGAGTTAGGAGAAGTACCGCTTTATCGAATTCTGGCAACGCTTTTCCCCGTTCTCATTGCCTGGCTGCTGATTGCACCTTGGCTAAGACTATATGATGCAGAGATCTATGCTAACTGGAAGCAGATTTGGCGAGCAGGTTGGGCGGTCGTTCTGGCAGCTCCCTTAGCCGCGCTCATTCGCAGCCTTATGCTCGGAAACACAGCTATTTTGCCCGTTTTTGTAGCGGTGCTTGCTGCTACATCTGCGTTGGGGATGCTCATCTGGCGCGGCATATGGTGGTTGATACTTCAAAAACAAAAATAACTTTTTCAGAATCTTTGCCTTAGAAAATTAGGCAGACAAGACTTCCGAACTCTTCAAGAATTCGGAAGTCTTTGCTTAAGCATTCGTACCATTCGCCTAATTCGTCTCATTCGTGATACACCACTCATGATACTCAATGATAAAATATATGCTATGAACGAACCTGCCCTCATCCGCCACGCGAAAAACGGCGATCTAACAGCCTTCAACAAACTTGTCCTCCAGTATCAGGACATGCTCTACAACACCGCCTATCGCATTCTTGGCGATCCGGGTCTCGCGGGCGACGCCACGCAAGAAGCATTCATTTCCGCTTTTCGCAAACTGAAATCCTATCGGGGTGGTTCCTTCAAGGCTTGGTTACTGCGCATAGTCACAAATGCCTGCTATGATGAACTTCGTCGCCAAAAACGCCGCCCGACCACGCCCCTCGAACCCATCACAGAAAATGACGAAGAAATGGAATCGCCATCTTGGATCGCCGATTCTGCCGACTCCCCGGAAAAACAACTCGAAACCCTCGAACTTGAGCAAGCCATTCAGCGCTGCATCGAAAATCTCCCGCCCGACTTTCGCACGGTCATCGTCCTCGCCGACATTCAGGGTCTTGATTATAAAGAAGCTGCCAAAGCCATCAAAAAACCGCTTGGCACGATTAAAAGCCGTCTGGCTCGCGCCCGTTTGCGCCTGCGCGAATGTTTACAAAAAGTTAAGGAACTTTTACCGACCGCATTTCGTCTAGAAGGGGAGAATAACCAATGAAAAAAAATAATTCCCCTCGTGACCTCACAAAATTATCCGCCTATTTGGATGGAGAACTAAACGCATCTGCTTCCAGGAAGATGAAAAGCCGCCTCGCCCGTGACCTCAACTTGGCTGCTGCGCTGGATGATTTGCGCAACACAAAAAACATCCTCCGCCGCATCCCGCATCGACGTGCACCGCGCAACTTCACCCTCTCTCCCCAAATGGTTGCCGCACGCCCGCCCATCCCGAGGCTTGTCCCTGTCTTAAATTATGCTTCAATTTTAGCGATTTTCCTCTTCTTCATCAGCTTTGTTTCGCCGATCGGCTTGGGTGCTATGGCTCCCGCTCCCGAAATGATGATGGAAGTTGCAGAGTCTGCCATGATGGAAGAAGCTCCAGCCGCAGAAGAGGCCCCGGCGGAAGAAATGCCCGCTGAAGAAGTAATGGAAGAAGCTGCTGCCGAAGAACCTGTGGTAGAAGAAGTTGTAGAAGGCGAAAATGCGATGGGCGCGGCTACCACAATAGAAGCTACTGCCCAAGCTGTGGATGATGCTGAAAAATCATCTGCCGACCAGGAAACAGATGGGATCGCAGTTGCCCCTACTTTACCCACAGGCGGAACGCTGGTCGCTGAATATACAGCCACGCCCAGTATCGAAAAAATGCCTGATATTTCCCCGTCTCTTTCTCTGAGCCAATGGCAGAAAATACTATTGATCGTAATCATTCTCTTCCCCATCTTGGCTTATATTTTGCGCCGTGCAGTAATCGAAAAATGGAAGAAAGAATCCTGATCGTGTTGTCGGAATTTTCTTTCTGATTCCCCCTTTTATTGGTAATACCTATGTCAAAACGTGTCGAAGTGAAATATTGCATCCACTGTGGAGATGCTGTTAAGCAGCAAGCAAGCTATGGGCAAGTGCGTCCCGTTTGTCCATCCTGTGGGTGGATATATTTCGCCGATCCCAAAGTTGCCGTAGGTGTATTCGTCGAAAAAGATGACAAAATCCTGCTAGTACAACGTAGCTTTAATCCGCATCAGGGAAAATGGTCGCTGCCTGCCGGATTTGTGAATGCAGGAGAAGCCCCCGCTGAAGCCGCGCGCCGCGAGTGTTTGGAGGAAACCAGCTTGAATGTGCGGGTGAGCGACATCCTTGATATTTATGCAGAAAAAGAGCATGCTGGCGGTGCGGATTTTATTATTATTTACCGTGCCGAAGTGCTCAACGGAAATCTTCTTGCCGCGGATGATGCCGATGATGCGGCCTGGTTTTCACGCGATGCTCTCCCCGAACTTGCTTTTGAAGCGACACGCTATTTTTTAGAGAAATTTTAATTCCCCTTAAATACGAAGTATTTGGTGGGGTGCCCCTTTAGGGGCAGGGGGGCTTATGCTACAATCCAATTATGAAACCCGTTGCCCCAATTCGCCCCTCGCCTATTGCGGGGATATGGTACGAAAATAACCCGGAAAAGCTCGCTGCCAAAGTGGATGGTTATCTTGATAAGGTGGTGTTGCCCGATTTTGATGGAGATGTAGTTGGCGTTATTGCGCCTCATGCAGGGTTTCGATACTCTGGTGCAGTGGCGGGACATGCTTTTGCGGCGGTACGCGCCCGTGATTTTGACTTGGTTGCCCTTCTCTCACCGATGCACGCCGCCCATCCAGATTCTTTTTTATGTGCATCACATCATGCCTACGCTACCCCGCTGGGGAAAATCCCCATCGCGCGTGATCTCGTTGATGCTGTGGATTCTAATTTGCGTGAAGAGCTGGGATTTGGTTTAACGCCCATCGCTAACGATCGCGAACATTCACTCGAAATTGAACTCCCTTTTTTGCAACGCGCTTTGAGCGGAGATTTTTCCCTGCTCCCGATTATGATCCGTTCTACAGATGCTCAAGAGTTGGAGATTTTGGGCAAAGCCCTCGCCAAAGTTTTGGATGGGCGTAACGCGTTGCTTGTCGCTAGCACAGACCTATCCCATTTTTATGCCCAAGATGTCGCCAAAATGCTGGATGGCGAGATGCTCCGGCAAATGGAAAACTTCTCTCCCGAAGGTATGCTGGAAGCCGAAGAAATGGGCAAAGGTTTTGCTTGTGGGTGTGGAGCCGTTGCGGCAACGCTCTACGCGGCGCGTGAATTGGGAGCAGATAGCGTGAAGGTTTTAAATTACGCCACATCCGGCGATGTGACGGGAGATTTTTCTTCTGTTGTTGGTTATGGGGCTGGAGTTGTTTTAAAATAATAATTGATAGCAAACTCTTGTAAAACTTCTACAGGGCTGGATAGGAAAAAATATATATTTGTTTGAGGGTAAAATAGGATATGAACAAAAAACAGAATCGCCTCGTTGAATTTAGTAAGTGGGTTATTGGTAATACTGCTTGGGATTATTTTAAGAGAGGGATATCTTTTATTGGCTCTATACCAACTACGAGGGCACTCATGGAGAGGTTACCGTCATATATTGTTGAGTGGACGAAAAGCATGGATATTTTCATGTATGCAGCAATATTTGTGTTATTTATTGGCAGCTTTACGATCATGTTTGGAGTTTTATCTCTGTTACAAAAAGGGTGGGGAAAGTTTTTATCGACGAAAGAAGATAGAGCGAATCTCAAATGCCAAATAAGGAAAGAAGGTTTTGAAGTTTTCATAGATGTAAAAAACAAGAACTGGTTTGTGGATATTCTAAAACTTCGTTTCATCTTTCGATTTCTTGATGTTGAGCGACAGTTGACATCTTATTCCTTTGAGTGGGTACAAGGCTCTAATCGAAAGGGAGAAGTGTTTATTGGGAAACGTAAAACTAAGGCAATACATTTTGCTACAATAAACCAGCTAGAAAAGGCTTATGATATGCATTTTCTAGAGGAAGATTTAAATAACCCTTTCAATAACGATAATTCCTTTCAAATTTTTATGGAAGGGCTTACGTCTTCAGGGGCTAAAAAATACTCAAAAATGGATTTCACGGCGATATTGTTGCTTATTGAGTCTGTGTCTAAAGGCGTATTGGATTTTGAAATAGGAAGATATTACGAAATGCATGAAGAATAATGTCATAGGAAGATTGCGGGCATTATTTGTTCTTGAAATAAAACATAGCAATATACTTGTATGAAAAACACCTTCGTCCAAATCTCCGTAAATATCCCCGCTGTGAGTGGGGTTTTTGATTACCATCTCTCCAATAATTTGGAAGGGAAAGTTGGTGTTGGGCATTTGGTGACTGTTCCTTTTGGGCATCAAGTTGCACAAGGGGTGGTTTTTCGGTTTTTAGAGACTCCTTCTGTAGAAGATACAAAATCCGTTATTGATCTGCTTGACCCGCTACCTGTATTGACATCTGCACAAATTTCGCTTGCAGAGAAAATGGCAGAGCAAACGCTAAATCCCATTGCAGCGATGGTTGGGATGATGCTACCGAGCGGATTAAGTCAACAGGCAGATACTGAATTTGAAATTCGAGAAATGCCTATAGGAGATAGCGATATTTCTCAAACGCAAAAGAGAATCCTTGCTTTGCTTCAAAAACGCGGGGCTTTGCGCGGTCGGCAGATCGATCGTCATTTCAAGCATGTGGATTGGCGACCATCTGCGCAGAATTTGGTCAGGCGCGGCATTCTAGCAAGAAAGTCTGTTTTACTCGCCCCGAAAGTACGCCCGAAATTTATCCGCACTGCGCAATTGGCTGTTCCGCCTGAAATTGCCAAAGAAGCTATGTCTACTTTGGGAACAACGGATGCAACCCAAACTCGTCGCGCAGCTGCTTTGCAATTCCTGATGCAGGAAAAAGATGCAGTAGCAGTCTCTTGGGTTTATGCTGAGAGCAATTGCAATATCGCTGATCTGCAAATCCTGGCCGAAAAAGATCTGATTGTTTTGCGTGAGACAGAAATTTGGCGCGACCCCGTCCAAAAAGTAGAGATCGAAGAAGCAGAGCAAAGAGAATGGTCTTTAACTCCAGCGCAGGAAGAAGCGATGAAAACCGTTCACGAATCTTTTTCTGATTCGATGATGCAGCCAATTCTTCTTCATGGAATAACCGGCTCTGGCAAGACCGAAATTTATATCCGCGCCGCGCAAGAAGCAATTAAGCGTGGAGGTCAGGCATTGATTCTTGTCCCGGAGATCGCGCTCACGCCCCAAACCGTGCGTAGATTTTTAGCGCGTTTCCCCGGGCAGGTTGGATTGATCCACTCTAAGCTCTCGCAAGGCGAACGTTATGATACTTGGCGACGAGCGCGAGCAGGGCAACTAAAAGTGATTATTGGCGCACGCTCTGCGCTTTTTTCACCTTTACCAAATGTGAATTTGATTGTTTTGGATGAGTTTCATGATGGTTCTTATCATCAAACGAATTTGCCTTTTTACGACGCTGTCCAAGCTGCGCAAAATTATGCCCGGATTTGTGGCGCAGTCTGTATTTTTGGGTCGGCAACCCCGCCTATAGAATATCGCTATCAAGCTGCCCTCACCCATTCTCGCTCCGCTCAAATTTCCCTCTCCCGCGAAGCGGGAGAGGGGGAGCCAGCGAAGCGAAGCGGGGGTGAGGGCGTTTTTCGCCTTGTCGAACTCCCTGAAAGAATTGGGGATAGAAAGCTCCCTCCCGTCGATGTGATTGATATGCGCGTGGAGCTGAAATCTGGCAATCGCGGTATATTCAGCCGTGCTCTGCGAGATGCTCTATCTCAAACGCTGGCGCGCGGCGAGCAGGCCATCCTGTTTCTAAATCGACGTGGTACAGCCACCTATGTTTTCTGCCGAGAATGTGGTCATAGCTTAAACTGTCCGCGCTGCGATACGCCGCTGACTTTGCACGCTGCTAGGCGCGGTGAATTGCGCTGCCATCGTTGTAATTACACGCGCCAAATGCCAAAGACTTGCCCTGAATGCGAGAGTACGAAAATTCGCGCTTACGGACTGGGCAGCGAAAAGGTGGAGGATGAAGTTAACGCCCTTTTTCCCGAGGCCCGCGTCTTGCGCTGGGATTGGGATACGACCCGCACAAAGGACGCCCACGAGCTGATTTTGAGCCATTTTACCGCGCACCGTGCCGATGTATTGGTTGGGACGCAAATGCTCGCTAAAGGGCTGGATTTGCCCCTGGTGACGCTTGTGGGCGTTGTTTTGGCCGACGTGGGATTGAATCTCCCCGATCCTTTTGCCGCTGAACGAGTCTTTCAAACCCTGACTCAAGTGGCCGGACGTGCAGGACGCTCCGATCGTGGTGGACGCGTTCTGCTGCAAACCTTCGACCCTTCGCATTATGTGATCCAACATGCTTCCAAACATGATTACGCAAACTTTTACACTCACGAACTCGAATATCGTCGTCGGTTGGGATATCCGCCCTTTGCCAATTTAGTGCGTTTGGAATACCGCCATCGTGACCCTATCAAAGCCGAAGAAGAAACGAATAAATTCGCAGCAGAAATTAAGAATTTACTGATTGCTGAAAGCCGAACACAGACTACTATTATCGGTCCCGTGCCCTGCTTCTTTGCCAAAGTGGATGGCATCTATCGCTGGCAAATTATCTTACGTGGCCCCGAGCCAGAGACTTTGTTGAGAGGGAAAGAGTTGAGAGGGTGGAGAGTGGAAGTTAATGCTATTAGTTTGTTATGAGAATTTCAAACGAAAAGCTAAGGCGGCCTAATTCTTTACGCTTGCCGAGATATGATTATTCTCAACCAGGAGCATATTTTGTTACAACTGTAACGCATCAGCGTGCTTGTCTTTTTGGTGAGGTAGTTGATGGAGAAATGCGGCTGAATCATGCAGGGAAAATTGTAAAAGCGGTTTGGGATGAGCTGCCAGCGCATTATCCGTATATTGAATTGGGCGCATTTGTAATTATGCCGAATCATGTACATGGAATTATCATTATTAATGATGCGGTAGGGGCGGGTCTTAGACCCGCCCCTACGCCGAAAAAGCAACACGGCTTATCGGAAATTATGCGTGCTTTTAAGTCATTTTCTTCTCGCGAAATCCACAAAATAGATAAATTCTCCTCCGAACGCATCTGGCAACGCGGATTTTACGACCATATTATCCGCAGCGAAGAAGAATGGCGTAAAATTCATTTGTACATCGAAGCTAACCCAGATAATTGGGAAGATGATGATGAAAATCCCGATTTTCTATAATCTCTAAAGAAAAATCTGTAAAACCTGCGGACATAATAGAAGCCCTCATGCAATCCTTTTCACACTATTGGTAACCAAAAGCCCACAGAGGCGGGTTTTTTGTTATTTGGGGGCACTCAAGCTCAAATCGCGTGCGTTGCGGTGCTTTTCATCCTAAAAAAAACTATTTGGACGTTCTGATCAAATAAAGCTCCTTGGTCAAATCCAATAAACTATTATAGGTATTATTCTCAAAGTTGTAATCGACATCTACCATAGTTGCTAAGGATTTGAGTGTTCCTTCAACCGCATCAAGATAGTTGGTATCAGGTTGCGATTCTGGGTCGGAAGCGCCAGCGTAGATTATATTTGCGTGATTCATGATGGCAACAGGTGCAGTGTCTGAATAATAGGCTGAAAGCCTGCGGAATAATTTGGATAAAGAAGCGTCGTCTTTTCTGCCTTGCGTAGAAAGTCTGTTGGCTACTCTATATAGCGTTGTGCCGGCTGAAGCGGATAAACCGACTCCGATGCGTCTCAAGTTTTCTGCGGCATCTTTTCCTGTCAGATGTTTAATTGTAGCTTTGATCCTGACAGCGGTTTTTCTCATTCTTTCACTGCCTTCTACCATCAATCTTGGTTTTTCCTTGTCATAGTTTTTATCTTCAATGCCTAAGGCTTTTAATAGGTTGAAATCCTCTTCTGTATACCCGTGCATTTCAGGTGTTTCAGACAGCTCCATATATATTTTCCCCAGTTTCATATACACATCGAGAGCCCCTTTTGGGTCTTCAAAAATTAGTTCTGCCGTGATGCTGTCAATAGGCTCAATATGAATGATTTTGTGGTTCAGGCTAATCTCTTTATCTTTTAGGCTTGTCAGCAAACGCTTGTTGATATATTCAGCCTGACTCATGGTTCTGGGGAAAACGTCAAGCTCGATAGAGTTGATTCCGTATAATAATGACCTCGCTATTTCAAGTGTTACTAAAAAGCTGGTCCATTTTTCGTCTACCAGAAATCCTTCTCTGACAATCGGCACGGTAACTGCCTGTTGTGGGATATAGGGGATATATCTTTTGTCTGGTTTTTCTTTTCCTTGTGGGTAAAAAATACCACCTGTTCCCGTGTAAATCGTGTCAGAGTTTGAATTCGCTACAATATCAAAGACCTTTTTTAATGTTTCGTCCAGAGTTCCTGGTATCTCTGAAGATTTTTCTTTTATTTCAAGAATTTTATTTTCATCAACACCGTATTTTGTTGAAAAAATCTCATATAATTCATCCCCATCTTCATTGATTATTTTTTGAACCCATTGCATGGTATCTGCGATAGCACCTTTTCCTACCCCTTGGGGGCCGATCCATGTTTGAAGATCAATACTATTGATGCCTCTCTCTTTGCAGACATCTACGACCAGAGCAATGGCATCTTCTATTCCTTTTTCTCCTAGTCTTCCCAATAAACTGTTTAACTCCGCAGGAGTAGCACTTTCGTTATCTTCTATTTTGAGCAAGGGTTTCAGCGTATTGCGGATAATTTCTTCAAAAAAAACATCTACATCTTCTTTGGTTTTTTTATGAGGGAATTTGAGTTCCATGCTATTCTCCTTTTGGGTTTGCGGATGTCAGAAGTGTTATGGGGATAAGTTAGATCAGGATGAAAAATTATAGCATAGGCCAGAAACGGGGAGTGCCGAATATCGCGGTGTAACTGTGAGATAATGGGCATATGAATAT
>JABGQT010000062.1 GCA_018648685.1 Anaerolineae bacterium | reverse complement strand
AAAAGCCTCCATTAATATTTCACTATATTTGTCCAATAACCTTTGAGGGCAAACATTACGCTGGTTCATAAAATGGGACATGAGAAGACCGTGCAAAACTGGCTCAATCATATCGAGCGTTTGCGTGAGAAAGGGCTTCAGATACCGTCCGAACCAATGGTCATCGCCCAATATCTGACAGGCGCATTTATGTCCCTGCTCAAATGGTGGCTGGATGAAAAAATGCCCCACTCCCCGGAAGAAATGGATGCGATCTTTCGAGAATTAACTTTCAGTGGTTTGATGGAGTAAAAAACACAAATTGGTTTGCAAGTCAGGAGAAAAAATGGAATATTCAGCAGAAAATATTGAGCAATTTAAATGGCCCATCTCAATCAGTTAAAAGATTGACGCTTCTCCTGAAGAAATTTGGAGAGTGATTACAAAACCTGGAAACCTGGAAGATTGTCATCCCTTTTGCGAGAAGAATCCCGTTATTGAATGGCCGGGGGTTGGGGCAAAAGACATCATTCATTATTACAGCGGCTGGGTATTGCAACGAGAGTTTGTGAACTGGATCGAGGGCGTCGGCTACGATCTACTGATCGGCAGGGAAGGTGGGAGACAATCTTATGTTTTCTGGCGTATCACCGAAAATGATAATGGCACAGGTTCGCTGAGAATCACGATTTATCCGCATGCTTTGCAAAATATTCCCGCTGCTATCCGCTGGATTCCACATCTCACCATGATACAGCCAGCGATGCACAGTTATCTTGAATCTGTGCTAAAAGGATTTGCGTGGTTCATAAGAACAGGAGAGCCTATTCGCAAAAATCAATTTGGTTCACATAAGTGGTTTTCGACAAATGATTAAATTTCGTATACTAACCCAAAATGAACTTCCTCTGATCTGGACAATAGATCGCGCCGAAGTGATTGACAATGTCTACTACTTCCGTGATGGGAAACTTATTCTTGAGCCGGAGCATTATGATATGCAGGGTTGGCCGTCCGGCGAGCCGGAACACTATCATCCGCATTTGATGGATTGTTTTGAGCGCGGTGGTTTTTTTTGGGGCGCGTTCGAAGGGGAGACTCTCGTTGGGGTGGTGGTACTCGAAGAGAGATTCATTGGGAGCAAAAGCGACACCATACAACTCAAGTTTTTGCACGTGAGCCACGCCGTACGGAAAAAAGGCTTGGGGCGCAGACTCTTTTCTCTCGCCGCCGAGCAAGCCAGGGGTATGGGTGCGGCGAAGATGTATATCTCCTCCACGCCTTCGGAGAATACAGTCCACTTTTATTTTCATCTTGGCTGTCGGCTGGCAGAAGAAATTGATGGTGAGCTATTTGAAATGGAGCCGAAAGATATTCACTTGGAATATAGATTGAGCTAAAAAAGTCGGGAAGATATTTCTTCCCGACTTTTTGTTTGTTTATTTCTGTATTAATTTCAGTGCGGAGCTTCCATCTTCTGAGAAGAGAGTCAGTGTGTTGCTATCACTTTCGAAAGTCATCGTGCCGTTGAGTAGCATAAGCACTGCCGTTTCCTGCTCCATCGCGCTTTCACAATACATCGCGGTTGACATAAGCGGACCAATTTCAATTTTATTTTCTGAAATTTCGTAGGAACCAGAAAAACGATTACATCCCATATTCCCATTCAAATTGCCATCAGCATTGAAAGAAATTGTTGTGTCTACATCTGGTAACGCAGGGGTTGGACTGTCTATTGCGCCGTAAGAGAGCAATTTCCAAGTAGTATCGCCCAATGAGGGAGTAAGGCCTTTCCCCGCGCAAGCTGTAAGTAAAATTGTCATCAAAAACAGGAAAGCTAAGTTCTTTTTCATTTTTTTACCTCGTGATAAGTTTATTCTCACCTGATAGACGAGAATATCTGCCGAGAATATCTGCGAGGAAGTTCCCCTACTTATTTACAAAAACAGGACTGAGAAACCTCAGCCCTGTTTGCTATTTGGGAAAACTGGCTTTCGCGATTACTGCCTCTAATTTTGACCTTGCCCCTGTTTTTGACCTGAGTTTTGCCCCTGTCCTTGTCCATCATTAGGACCAGGAGTTTGGTTGGGTTGTCCAGTGCCATCACCGTCGTTGTTGGGAACACAATCAAGCTGGTCGCAATCTTGATTACGATCTTGCTTTTGATCTGGGTCGCAATCTTCGTCTTGATCTGGGTCACAAGTCTGATCTTGATTCTGGTTTTGATCCTGATCTTGGTTATCCCCATCTACGGGGTCGGGAACTGGGTCCACAGGGGGCTCTTCGGGCAGTTCTTCTTGGCTGTTGCGATTTCTATTTTCGTTGCGAACAGTCTCTCGGAAGCCCTGTGGGTCAGCCATACCATCTTCTACAAGGCGGAGACGATCTTCTAGCCGAGTACGGAGTTGTTCAAGAAGTGGCTCGGTATTCGTGCAATCAGCATTCGGACAATCTTCCTGAAGTTGATCCATGCGCTGCAACTGAGTTTGCAAGGCGGTTTGTAATTGAGTCATCGCTTGCAACATTTCTGGATCGTCCATTTCACCAGCTAACTGCAATGCCTGTTGAAGTTGGGTTTGGAGCATGGTCATTGTTGCTTCGGGTAGCTCAGTTCCTTCTTCTGCCAATGCTGTTATTTCCTCGCCACGTCGGTTGGCGTATTCGAGCAATAAACTCAATTCGCTTTGGGTGTCATTTGCCATATTCAGACGCATATTTTCACTGGCAATCTTGATCCCGTATAAAGTTTCATTGGGCAAACTATCTTGCGAGGCATATACAGTACCGCCGGTACCGCCCATCAGCAAGCCAAGAATAGTAACGATTGAAACAAGAGTGGTCATTTTGAACTCCTTAGGTTCTTTAATTTTGTCTAACCACTCTCTAAGACGCAGTATCGGGTTTGGAGATACGGCCTCTTCTCGAATTGCGACTGCTTGAGACAAGAATCGCGCTCGGCCTTGGGCAGTACGCTTAGGGTCACGAGCGGAAACATCCTGTATATCGTCCAATAAAGTTTCCAGACGGGGATCAATTTTATCTTTGGGGTTATTCATCATCTTTATCCAAAAGAATTCGTTTTAGAGCAGCCAAACCACGATGTTGCAGTGATTTGACCGCGCCAATTGGTTTGTTCACAGATGCGGCGATCTCGGCGTTTTCCCAGCCCTCAAAGAACTTTAGGCTAATTACTTCTCGTTGATCTGGGGTGAGCTGCGCCAACGCAGCTCGTGTGTGAGCTATTTGCATATTTTGAAAAGCCTCCTGCGCGGGGTTATCCGTAGATGCGATACCTAGCCCATTATCGATGGGTTGGGTATCAGGTGCCGCGCGGCGGTAATAATCCGTGATCCAATTATGTGCGATCCGAAAAAGATAGGCTTGCAGATACTCACGTGGACCTTTTTTGCGATGCAGGGCATTTAAGAAACGGGTAAAGGTTTCTGAAACACATTCTTCGGCGGTATCCACATCACCTAAAAGACGCATAGCATAGCGATAAATTGCATCGCTATAAGTATCGTAGATTTCTGCTAAGGCTTGCCCATCTAAACGGTAGGCACGTTGAATTAAATCTGCTTCTTTGCTCACAATTCTACCTATATACTATGACGTAATAAAAGAGATAGAGATACGCCCAGTGTACACGAAAAATAAAACCCGAGTCAATTAGCGAAAAGTTTAGGATAGATGATGAAAATATGAAAACCTTCCTCAAAATATAGCTTATGAATGAAAAGAAGTTGCTTATATTAAATCCATTGCAGGGGAACGCTCGTGACCTAAACTTGGTTATCATACCTAAAGCTGTTCTTTGCTCGCAAGCGGTTCCCGTTAATTATCCCCCCAACGGTTCCTTGACCTCTCTTGTGGGCGCAACTAAAATTAGCCAACCTTAAAATATGCTATACTTTAGTCTATGCAAAACCCAAGCATGAAATGGACAAAATGGGCAAATACTTTGACCCGTTTCAAGGTAAAAAACCTTAGTATATGGTTGTTGGAAATTGGAGAGCCATTCATGCCCATTGGTGCGCAACTCCTCTATATTGGCCAGCCTTTTCTTGGACATGATCGCGTAAAAGATTTGGCAAACCTCCTCGAAGACAAAGAAGAAGCTCGCGCTTTTACAGCATACTTAAAGAAGGAATAATCCGTGCAAATCGTTTCCAACCTTGCTGGTCTAACCCTCGTTATTTTTAGCTTTATCCTTCTTCTTGGGCTTTTTTTGCTCAAAGATAGAGTAAAAGCCTCTTTCCGCGATATCCCCGCATTTCGTAAATTTGATCAAGCAATCGGTACCGCCGTCGAAGACGGAACAGGAATCCACTTTTCGCTTGGCTCTTCAGGTATCACAAATCCCCGCACAGCAACATCTTTTGCCGCACTTAGTCTAATGCGTCATGCCGCAGGATTTTCTGCTGCCAGCGATCAAGCCCCTATTGCCACTTCTGGTGATGCAACCCTCACCATCCTTTCTCAAGATAATTTAAGAACAGCCCATTATTTTGCTGGAGCAGAACAAAGCTATAAAGCAAATTCCGGTCGTTTGGCTGGGGTAACGCCTTTTTCCTATGCGGCTGGTGTCCTTGCCCCGATTTACGATGAGAATATTTCAGCAAATGTTCTCGTAGGTGGATTTGGCGTTGAAGCAGGACTTCTTAGTGACGCTGCTGCGAGAAAACAGTCCTTCACTCTTGCCGCAACAGACTCCATTCCTGCGCAAGCTGTGCTATACGCTAGTGCAAGTGAACCATTGATCGGAGAAGAACTTTTTGCATCGGGGGCCTATCTCGAAACAGGCAGAGCGCATCTTGTTAGCTTATATGTACAAGATGTCTTGCGCTGGCTTATCGTAGCAGCCTTAATTGGCGGTGCAGCAATGAAGTTGGCAGGCCTCTAATGACACGATTTATCTCCCCCCTAATTGCAATTGTAGCCGGCTTGTTGGTTTTATTAGGTTATTTCCTGCCAAATAATGATCTCTTAGGTGGCTTGCGTGCAAAATTTATTGAATGGGCGGTTATTCTTGCTGCGGCAGCTCTTTTGGTAGGCATACTAAATTTATTGACAGTTCATATCAAAAAGATAAGCGCTAAAGAAAAAGGGAGTTTCTATAGTCTCCTTTTGATCATCTCATTGCTCTTCACGCTTTTTGTGGGGCTTTTTGCGGGAACAGATTCCTCCGCAATGCAAGACCTTTTTAATGCTGTTATTTTGCCTGTTGAAAGCAGCTTGCTCGCCATCATGGTCGTGACTCTTATCTACGCAGGCATTCGCCTTTTGCGCTATCGAAATGATCTCATGGCATTCGTCTTTCTTATTACTGTGCTCGTTATTATGCTTGGTGCCGCGCCCCTTCCTTTTGTTGAGCTTCCTCTTGTTGGTAGTGTGATCCGTCCTTTTATTATCAGTGTCTTTTCCACAAGCGGTGCTCGCGGCATTCTGCTAGGGGTTGCGCTGGGCACATTGCTAACGGGTTTACGCGTTCTTGTCGGCACAGATCGCCCTTATGGGGGTAAATAATGGAGAACATTAATTGCCCTGTCTGTGGAGAAGAAAACGCTGCCGAACTAGAAAATTGTCAGCACTGTAACCAGTCTCTCAACCAAAGCACCCGTGAATTAAACGGTGCTGGAAAATTGATTGATTCTGGACACACCCCAACAGAAAAAGAAACATCCGAACTTGAACATACCCTCCCTGCATGGTTGAAAAATGCGCGCCAGGGAACAGGAAAAGAAGAAAAAGAGCCAGAAGAGCCGTCCCCTCCTCCACCAGTTGAGCCAGAACCGGAATCAGAGCCAGAAGCAGAAAAAGAAGACGGTGCAGCACCTCTCGATTGGTTGGCCGGGCTAGATCGTGATGATGAAGAAGATGACGAAGAAGCAGCCGATTGGTTGGTGAATTTGCAAGGCGATCTTGCTCCTGAGAAAGAAGATGAAATCCCCGCAGGTATTCCTGCTTCGGATGAGCCTATCACCGCTGGTGATGCCCCTCGCCCCTCAGAAGAGGAAGAGCCAGATATCAAAACCGGTGAACTCCCTAATTGGGTTTCAGATCTTCAGGGAGATGAAAAAGAAGATGATGTAGATGCCCTTCCCGATCTCTTTGCTGAAGAAGAAGAGCCGAGCCTTGCAGATGCGGATGATGGGGAGATTCCTGGCTGGCTCTCCACGCTCTCCAAAGAAAAAGATTCAACAATAGAGCCATCCATCGAAACATCCCCGGTTCAACCTGCCTCCCCGCAAGAAAGGGATGCCGGTTCTCTGGATAACGATGCTGACGAAGCCCTTCCCGATTGGATGGGTGATTTACAAGCATCTGCTGAAACCGAAATATCTTCTGTCGAAGATGCTTTGCCTATTTCCAACGACGATGACCTCCCTGATTGGCTCTCTGGCGATGACGGTGCTCCTGTTGTTCCCTCCGTAGAAGAAGAAAAACAGGAAATAGTAGAAGAAACTTCTCTTGATGGCGGTGATGACCTCCTGGATTGGATGGGAGATTCAGATTCTACAGAAGAAGCGAAAGAAGATGTTGTAGAGCCTCCTATCAACACGGGTGACCTCCCAGATTGGCTTTCTGATGGCGAAGACTCTTCTCCTGCCGCAGAAGAAAAGCCAGATGCACTGGAAGAAACTTCTCTTGACTCTAGTGATGATCTAGCGGATTGGATGAGTGATCCAGCTTCTACAGAAGAAGTGAAAGAAGAGATCGAAGAAGCTCCTATCAACACAGGCGACCTCCCAGATTGGCTTTCTGATGATGAGGGCTCTCCTCCTGTTGTAGAAGAAAAACAAAATGTTGTGGAAGATGCTCCTATTATCAGCTCTGATGAAGACCTCCCAGATTGGATGAGTACTTTAGAGTCTGTGGATGACTCCGTAACAGAAGATCTCGCAGAAAGTGATAGTTCCAGTTCGGTATCTGATGATGATCCAGAGTGGCTTTCTGCCCTTCCGGTGGATGATTTTTCTGCGCAAGGTGTAGAAAATGCTGTTGAAGCGGAAGCAAGCTCACAGGCGTTTGAATCATCCGTAGAATCAACGGCTGGTGTAGAAGATGCTGATATCCCGGATTGGCTATCCAAAATGGGAAAACCTGCTACAGGTCCTTTAAATGAAGCAAAGCTTGAAACTCCGCCTCCTGCTGAAGAAGATAGCCCCGATCCCGATTGGTTAGAAGATCTGCCAGCAGTCGATAAAAAAGAAGCTGAACCTATGCCTTCTGTGGCTGCTTTTCTTCCCGATGATACAATTGATGATGCTGAAGATGATATTTTTGGCATTGAGACCCCCGATTGGCTTTCCAGCTTGGGCCCAGAAGATATAGACGATAAGTTTTCGGCTGCCGAAGCAGAGGAAGCAGAAGAATCAACCGGTGGCGCGGAATTGCCGAGTTGGGTTCAGGCAATGCGCCCTGTGGCCGATGTGGTTGCAGATTCTTCAAAAACTTCTGATGAGCAACTCGTTGCAGAATCAGGCCCTTTGGCAGGGCTAAGCGGAATTTTGCCTGCAAACCCAGGGCTGGGGCCGCTGAACAAGCCAAGGGCACATTCGATAAAATTACAAGTGGGAGAAAGCCAGCAAAGCAGCGCGGCTATTTTAGAAGATCTTTTGGCAAAGGAATCACAGCCAAGTCCATTTAAGGCTCCGAAGAAAACTTCTTCCATTCCTGTTTTGCGTTGGCTGATCGCGGCCTTGTTATTCTTTGGTGTTGTGACTTCATTGCTTAGTAAAACAGAAATGGTTGCTTCTCCAGAATTAACTGCACCTGAAGTGCAAAAAGCTTTTGAAGTTGCCAAGTCGATTCCTGTCGGAGGAAGCGCTTTGGTAATTTTTGATTATGAAGCTGCCTTTTCTGCAGAAATGAAAACGGTCGCTGCTCCGCTTATAAGCCAATTAATGTCACGAAGTGAGATGCTGATAACGCTCTCTACCTCCCCAATGGGGCCTGCTTTGGCTGAAAATTTTCTATCAGAAACGCAAAGCCCTTACGAATTCAAAGCGGGCGTAAACTATATTGATCTGGGCTATTTGCCCGGAGATGTCTCTGCGATGCTAGGTTTTGTCACCGATCCTAAGGTGATGGTTCCTAAGAATATAGATGAGAAATCTGTTTGGGATACCCCCCCGCTTCAAAATATAACAAATTTCTCTGATTTTTCTGTGATCCTTATCTTGACCGATGATGTAGAAAAAGGACGCAATTGGGTTGAGCAAAGTACCCTAGCCCTGAAAGATTCGAATACGCCTCTTCTGATGGCCGTCAGCGCACAAGCCGAGCCGATGATCTATCCATATTATGACTCTGGTCAGGTAGATGGATTAATAAGTGGGCTTGCTGGCGGAGCGACCTACGAGCGGATTAAAGAGAAAAATGGAGTTGAGCAAGAGCAAGATGGGCTTGCCAGAGAATACTGGGACTCGTATAGCGTGGGGCTTTTCCTCGCTGAAATTTTGATAGCGGTTGGTGCGATGGTAAATTTCCTGGCGGCGTTAAAATCTGGTCAGAGATCAAGGGAGGAAAATTAATATGGCTTCCTCTGAATTTTTTATTGAAGCAATTGCTTTTTTATTAACATTAGCTGTACTTTTTTATCTTGTCGGGGACAACTTCCTCTTTAGGGCAGCGATCTATATTTTCATCGGCGCTTCTGCAGGATATGTAACAGTTTTGCTTTTGCAAGAAGTTTTCGCGCCGCAAAAGATAATCCCCATAATTTCTGGCTCTGGTGGAGGAATAGCTTTAGCGATTTTAGTATTGCTTCTTTTTGCCAAAGCCTTTCCGCCTCTATCTAAATTGGGAACGCCCTCTCTTGCCTTTATGGTTGGGGTCGGAGCCGCGATTGCGATCGGTGGCGCTGTAACGGGAACGCTTTTTCCACAGACTTCGGCAGCGATCAACGCTTTTGAAGGAATTTCATTATTCGAAGGCGAAGGAGGGCGGTTGCTCGAAGCAATTCTAATGCTTCTCGTCACCATCTCAACGCTGGTCTATTTCCAATTTAGCGCAAGACGCGGTGATGATGGTAAATATCGGCGTAATCCTATTACAAGAGTTCTTGCATTTTTTGGCAAGATCTTCATCGCTATTACCTTTGGCGTTCTTTTTGCTGGCGTTTTTTCTGCCGCGCTCACAGCTTTTATCGAGCGTGTTGATTCCATTATTAATTTCATTATCAAACTACGTGAACTTTTCTAAATCCTATGGCCTCAGTAATCGAAGGTGATTCTGTTTTAGCTCTTGATGTTGGCTCTGCGACCACGCGCGCCATTCTTTTTGACGTGGTAGAAGGTCGCTATCGCTTTATTGCAATTGGGCAATCTCCTAGCACTGCTCACGCGCCTTTTAACGACATCTCTGCGGGGATCAGTGAATCCATTGAAAAATTGGAGGAGATTACAGGCAGAACCTTTATTGATGTTGAACAAAATATCATCTCTTCGGTGCAGGAAGATGGCAGCGGCGTAGATTCTATTGCAGCCACTATCTCTGTAGGTGAAACGCTTAGAGTCGTTGTTGCAGGGCTACTTTCAGAAGTCTCTCTGGAAAGCGCTAAAAATCTTGTAGAGACTACTTATGGCCGCGTTGTTGGTAGTATCAGTCTCAACGATACCCGCAAAGACGAAGAACAAATAGACGCTATTTTAAAAGCAAATCCAGACCTGATAATCATCGCAGGCGGTACGGATGAGGGTGCATCGAAATCCCTAAAAAAGATCATTGAAATTATTGGCTTGGCTATTTATCTGCTCCCTAAAGACAAACGCCCCGCTATCATTTTTGCTGGCAACCAAGCCATGGATTCTGAAATCCGGGAACTTCTTGAAAGCCTTAGTAGCGAATTTTATACTGCCTCTAATATCCGTCCTTCTGTAGAAACTGAAGACTTACGTTCAGCTCGTACAGCATTAGCGCGCGCTCTTATTGAGATTCGCAAAAAGCAAATTCCCGGCATTGAAGCGCTGGATATGTGGGCAGGCGGGCGTATGCTCCCCTCCGTTTTTACTGAAGGACGAATCATTCAACTTCTTAGCCAGCTCTACGGCACGGAAAAAGCGCTATTATCAGTTAATTTAGGCGCATCTGCCGCAACCATCTCTATGGGGCTTGGGGGCAAACTATACTCCAAAATTTATCCGCATCTGGGCTTGGGCGCGAGCATTGCCGAATTACTTAAATATACAAAACCAGAAAACATTGCCAGATGGCTTACTTTTGAAGCCTCCTCACAACGGATTAACGATTATATATATACCAAAGCACTCTACCCAAATAGCATCCCTGCCACAAAAGATGGTTTGCAGATAGAGCAAGCGTTAGGGCGTGAAGCACTGCGGATCGCGATGGAAAGTGCACGGGTAAAAATGCCCGATGGCGTGCCCGCTCTTAAGAGCAACTTGCTTCCGTTATTTGAAATTATTCTTGCAGGAGGCAGTGTCCTTTCAAACGCTCCTACACTCGGGCAGAGTCTCCTCATCCTGCTGGATGCTCTTCAACCAACAGGTATCTCAACGATCATTCTTGACCAAAATAACCTTCTCCCTGCTTTAGGTGCAGCAGCTGAAATAAATAGCATCCTGCCTGTCCAAGCTCTCGAGTCTGGAGCCTTTGTGAACCTTGCAACGCTTGTTAGCCCACTTAGCAGTGCGCGTTATGGGACAAGCATCCTGCAAGCTCGCCTGAAACAGGCAGATGGTTCGGTTAGTACTGCCGAGTTAAAAGAGGGTGGTTTAGAAGTCTTGCCATTAGGCATAGGGCAAGTCGCAGATCTTAGCCTAGTTCCTCTAAAGCGTACTGATATAGGAAATGGTGCAGGGAAAAAAGTTTCCATGAAAGTTGGTGGGAGCGCCCTAGGCATTGTCCTGGATGGTCGTGGTCGTCCCCTTGATCTGACATCCGATGATGTTCGTCGTCGAGAACTTATCAAGAAATGGCTCTGGACCTTAGGAGGCTAACCCTATGCTTGCGCCTGTATCTCATACTCTTGCCCTGACAACGATTATTCGTAAAAGAGAATTGCCCGTTCACGGCGAAGTCATTGCAAAGCTCAACCAGCGAGTCCTTGCCAGCACAGTGGTAGCAGAGGCTGAATACTCACATAAGCATCACCTTATTGATGTTGCTCGTTTACTGGATATTAGCCCCAGTGCCGCTGAAAAGAAAATAAAAAACGTGCAGGTCGGGAAAAAACTGGCAGCAGGAGCGACCATTGCCAGTGGGGGAGGCCTCATCCCCAAAGCGATCAAAGTAGAACATAGCGGACGTGTTGTTGCAGTTGGCGGCGGGCAGGTTTTAATAGATACATCAGAAAAAGAATTTACGCTGAAAGCGGGTATTTCTGGAGAAGTCACTGAATTGCTCCCCAATAAGGGTGTGGTGATCCAGGAGGTTGGCGCGCTTATTCAAGGTGTCTGGGGAAACGGCAAAGTTAACAACGGCACGCTCCATGTTCTTGCCGAGGATCCTGCTCATTTATTGGAAGCAAACCAAATGGATATTAATCTCCGCTCCTTTGTTATTTTAGCGGGATCATGTCAAAATCCAGAAAGTCTCAAGGCAGCGGCAGATATTACGATACGCGGTCTTATCCTATCGAGTATTCACCCCTCACTATTAGGCTTGGCGCGTAAGATGCCCTATCCTATCATTGTTACAGATGCAATTGGCAAGCACACCATGAATGAGAGTGCGTACAAGATCATTAGCACGAATGATCAGCGAGAAAATGTGACTGTAAATGGAGAAAGTTATGACCGTTATACAGGCACACGCCCTGAGGTGATTATCCCGCTTCCGCATTCAGATTTTCCCCCGGTTCCGCGCGATATAGAGACTTTTGCGCCCGGTCAAAAGGTGCGTTTGCGCCGTCCTCCCCATGCTGGGGCGACGGGACAATTAAATCGCTTGCCAGAAGGCCTGGAGAAGTTGCCAAATGGTTTGCGCGTTGTAGCAGGAGAAGTGAAATTAGATAGTGGTGAAGTGCTCATTGTCCCTCTGGTAAACTTGGAAGTATTGGGATAAGATAAGTATTATTTAGTAGGAAAGAGGAGAAGAAAATGGCGTTTATACCTGAAGATGATGACAATGAATTTTTCCCCGAAGATATTGATGATGAAACCTTGCCAGAAGAATCGAGCAATAGAACCTTTATTATTGCAGCCAGTGTTCTAGGTGGCATTATTTTATTGGCTTTAATTTGTGTTGCTGCTTATGCATTGATTGTGATCCCTAATCAACGAGATAGTGCAGCAAGTGCAGAAGCCACCCAAATCGCTATAGATACACAAGCTCCTATAATGCTCACAGAAAGAGCTGAAGCAGATGCTTTGGCACAAGCTCCTTTGGCTAGCCCTAGCCCGATTGCTTCTCCTACAGCCAGCGCAACACCTGTTGTTGCTGTAGCCACAGAAACACCTACTGCTACGCCCGATGTGGCAGCTACAGGAACGGTGGCTGCTGCGCTCACACAAGCCGCAGACGCTATCCTTACGGTAGTGCCTACTTCAAGTGCGTTACCAGATGGTGGTTTTGCCGATGATGTCGGTATCCCCGGTATGGTGGTGATGATGATTGTGTTAATCGCGGTTATCTTCTTTGCCCGCCGCCTGAGAAAGGCCTCTGTCGCATAAGCGACTTTCCTTAAAATCAAATCCCCTAGTGCATAAGAGCGTTAGGGGATTTTTTGTTTTCAAAACTAAAATGCTAAGGGAAACGATAAATTCGTACACTTCCTTGCGAAAAGACAAGCTCAAGGTGGCGGTCGATTTTTTCTTCTTTTAGAAGATAAGTACTTTCTTCGAGCAAGCCAATAACCACATAACGCACATCATATTGCGCCAAAAGGGCTTCGGCTGTCTCCCAATCGGGGGTGCTATAGATCATCTCTATATCCCCTTGGCGAGAACCCATTTCTTCGTGCCCGCCACGCCACTGTGATTCATGCCCTGGCCAGCCAAGCACAGTGGGCAACCCTGTATTTGTCGCGATCCGCGCATAGCCGGTATAGCTCCCGCCGACGGATTCCAAAATAATGCCATCGGGCGCATTTTTTAGCCATTCAATCGCAGCGGCTTCATCTTCCTGAAGATATGCCGCGCTATCCAAAGTGAGCGTATTTGCCCGTGCTTTGCTCATTACACCGTAAACTGGATAAATTAAACTTGTCAAGATGAGCGCAAAAAGGACGATGCCGCTTTTTTTCTTGAGCAAGATGGAAATTCCATACGCCGCTGCCAGACTCCATAAAAGCCACGCCTGATAATAAAATTTGAAGATTGTATTCATTCGCGTGCTAAACTGGTCACGGAGATAGAAGAACTCAGGGGCAATAACGAGCAGCGATCCCAAAAGCGTTAATAACAGGATGAAAGATGTAGCCGAAGGCGCACGCCTTTCAGCTTGTTCGATGTTATTGGGCATTTTCCTGAAGAAAAGCAGCGATACTGCTCCCCCCGCCACGAGGAGCAGAGTCAGTGTCCCCCCAATATATGTCCCCCGACGTGCATTTGCCTGAGCAAATAGCTCGCTAAAAGTGGCTAAACCCTGTGATTGCATGAGGGTCATTGCCAATGTCGAATTTGCGAACGAAGCCACCCAAGCAATGAGCCAGGATAAAAACCAAAGGGCAAAGAGCAAGCTCAAAACAAGTCCGAAACCGAGTTTCCAATTAATTTCACCATGCCAGAGAGTGGACATCCAAAAGAAAATGGGCAAGAGCAATGTCCCGAACATGACCCAAAGATGTGCACCGCGTGTGGGGTTGATCAGATTTGGGAGAATACCACCCGCTTGAGAGGAAAATCCGAGATAGAAGGGGAGGTAAAGCAGGATGGCGACGATGCCAGTGAGCATGCCGAAATAGAGAAAATCTTCGAAGCGTTGCCATGTCCAGCCATTTTCACTTACGCGCTTGAGCGCATAAGCCGATGCGATGAGCGCAGCAGCGATGAGAATATCCCAAGTATTGAGAAAAGCGAGACCGCCCAGCGTGAGAGCAACGATAAAAATGCCGAGTGGAGAGAGCGTAAAGCGGTAGGTGAAAATTTTGCTTTCGCCGCGCCAGCCGCCAAGATAAATATGCAGGGCGATAGTGACCGCGAGGAGAATAAAGGGGAGCGAAAGAACGTGGGGGTGAAGATCGCCAAGAATAAAAGAGAAGGCTGGGAATTCGTCGATCACTTCGCGGAAGTTGCCTGCGAGGTCAAAATCTTGCACAACGCGGGATGCACGCCACCACCACCAAAAACGCTCTGGAATGGGGACAAGAGTGGCAGGGTCTTCGTTAAGAGTTTTTATATTAAGCCAAGTCCAGAAATTGGGCGTGTTTGTTTTCCAGAAGATGCCTTTTTGATGGAGCATTTCGAGTAAGGCTTCAAAATTGGAGATAAGGAGCAAAAAGAGAGGGGCGAGTAATGCAGAATTTTGAATTTTGAATTTTGAATTTTGAATTTCGCTATCTAAAATTTGTAAATTATAAAGAATCCCATAAGCGCCAATTGCGCTGAGGGCGAAGATGAGCGCGGTCATCAGGTTGAAAGCAATGCTGCCAGCGGTCGTTGTGAGCTTTGCGAGCATGGCGGTCATGATATAGCCAAAATGATAATAAGAAATGGCATAACCCGAGAGCCAGGGGTCGCGCGGCGGGAAAGTGGGCGAGCGTAGAATGGCGTTGATAAATGCCAACTCCATCGGTTTTTCGGTACCGAGTGCTTCCGGGTTTGCTGCGCGGAAGAGGGCAAGAGTCGCAAATGAAAGGAAGAATAAACTTTCGACAGTGATGATAAGGCGCGAGTTTTTCTTAAACCACTCAAGAATAGAGCGTAGATCGCTAAAAATTCTTGAAGCTGCCCAAAGACTTAGACCGACCAAAATCGCCAAGCCTAATAAGATGCCTCCGATATTGTTTTCCGAGATTCCAAGGGAGGTGAGCATCCAAAAGATGTAGCTCCAGACTAGCATCCCTGCTGCGCGAGAGAAGCTGTAGCCGCGGTCTGCGAGCTTGGGGAAAAGGGAATAGACCAGCGGGAAGCTCAGAAGACCGAGCAAGGTGAGGGTGAGATACCAGATAAGGAAATGGGTCATCAGTATTCAGTAATTAGTATGCAGTAATCAGTTTTTTTGTTTAGGCGGGTGAGAATGAGAAGTGCCCGTTTTCGTTTGGTGCAAAATCTAGGACTTCGACAATAGCATCTAGATTCAAAGTGCCATAGATGTGGGGAAAATTCCCTTGCAAGGATGCCGGCGCAGATTCTGGCGCAGGGTGGGCGGGTGGATCCCAGCGGAGGGGAGAAGTGAGTTTGGCGGGGTCAATTACGAGGAGGAGCAATCCCTTTTGCCTGGCATAAAATGCGTTTGCAACGGGCACGACTTGCTCTTCTGTCGAGTTGTGGATGAAGCCTTCCGCTTCCAAACTTGGGGGACGATATTCGCCTTTTTCTTGGGCTTTTTCCCAATCTAAGCTTGGGATGATGTGGTAGATGAAGGGCATTTCTTTCTCCGTATTTATGTAGATAAGGTCTCCACTGTCAAACCCTGCTGCTAAGTTATTACCTTGTGACAATATTGTGTTAGATGCAGAATATAAGTCTTTTATGATGTTTACAACCTGCGATTCAAAATCTTTCCAGTGTGTAGTTGTTGGAATGTTTGTTTTTAGATACTGGTGTTTTGGAATATAGTCTTCTTCATTTGTACATGCCCAATCACTGTCTTTTATGTCAAATTTTAATGAGCCTAAGAAATGAAGTTTATAAACAGTTTCTGATTGAAACATTCCAATGTATATAGCTTGACATTGGCGTGGGAGATTACGTTCATTTGAAATTCTGAGTATCCAAAGCCTAATAGTATCTTCTAGCATTGATGCTTTCCTCAACAAGTGAAACCTTCAAAATTGTAATCCATATTGAGAATTAAACAAAAAGAGACCGAGTACTTTCAAAATACTCGGTCTCTGTATTGACTACTGAAAACTGACTACTGTTCTACGCTCTTTCTACAGCAATTTCCGTATTATTTCTTAGTCGATAATTACCGTCTTTTGCTAAAACCTTGTCTACAAATTGCTCTGGTACATCAACAAAAGTTTGGTTGTCTTGGATGCTGATCGCACCAATCACTTTGCCGGGGATATTTGCGTGATACGCAAGTGTCCCAACTACTTCGCCCGGGCGGATTCCGTCTGAGCGACCTTTGTCCAGGCTCAAGCGTACCATGCCTGCTTCGTGCGATTGGCGTGAGCCAAAATTAGCGCGGTCACGTTTTTTACCGCGTCCTTTATCTCGATTATTGCGCGCATTGCGCATTCTGCCTGGGTCGCGCCGTGATTTGTAAGCACGGACATCACCGATATTCTCGATGGGGCGTTGTTTTTCGCTTTCGCGCACAATTCTCATTGAAGCAGCTGCAATTTGAAGAGGTTCATGCCCAGCTTCGACCAATTCTTCGACCATAACCATTTCATTTGAGTAGCGCCCACGTTTTAGCCACACTTCCATTCGGGTTACCAACTGAGCTTTGCGTTTTTCTTGAATTTCGGCTTTGGTGGGGAGATCGGCTTTGGTTTGTTTTTGGCGTGTATAGCCTTCGATGCGGCGTAACATCCGATTTTCGCGGGGGGTGAGTAATGAGATAGCGATACCATCTTTTCCTGCACGGCCTGTGCGTCCGATGCGGTGGACGAAAACTTCGGGGTCGTCTGGCAGATCGTAGTTGAATACATGGGAGATGTCATCAATATCGAGACCACGTGCAGCTACGTCTGTTGCGACGAGGACTTGGATCCGGTTATTTCTGAATCGGGACATAACGCGTTCGCGCGCATCCTGAGAGAGGTCTCCGTTTAACATTTCTGCGGAAAAGCCCCGAGTGGATAGTGCACTGGAAAGTTCCCCTGTCCCGGCGCGGGTGCGGACGAAAACAAGTGCACGGCTAATATCTTCTGCTTCAAAAAGGCGGGTCATTGCGGCGAGTTTATCTCGCCCGTTGACAAGGTAATATCTTTGCTCAATAGCAGCAACGGTCAATTGTTTCTTCTTAATGCTGACAGATTGCGGGTCGTTGAGATATTTTGAAGCCAAATTACGGATCGCTTTTGGCATGGTAGCCGAGAAAAGCGCGATCTGACGTTGATTTGGGGTTGCATCTAAAATAGTTTCGATATCTTCAATAAAGCCCATACTGAGCATTTCATCTGCTTCGTCGAGGACGAGGGTGCGGATGGCGCTCAAATCAAGAGATTTCTTTTTGAGTAGGTCGAGTAGACGCCCGGGGGTTCCGACGACCACGTCCACGCCACGTTTGAGCGCGCCGATCTGGCGTCCATAGGAGGATCCGCCGTAGATCGAGAGAACGCGTACAGAGGTATACTGTCCGTATCCTTCCATCGCTTTGGCTACTTGCATCGCAAGCTCGCGTGTGGGGGAAAGAATCAACGCTTGGGGTTTTCGTTGTCCCGTAATAAGATTTTGAAGAATGGGGAGGGCGAAGGCAGCGGTTTTTCCTGTGCCTGTTTGTGCCTGACCGATCACATCTGCGCCGGTCATCATGATGGGAATCATTTCCGCCTGAATAGGGCTTGGCTCTGTGTAGCCGCGCTTTTCAAGGGCCTCCATCAGCTCTGGATGAAGATTTAACTCTGAAAATTGAGTGGACATATTGTCTCCTAAGTTAGGTAAAAAGTAGAAGTGCATTGCATCTGTGAGATGCAGCGCAGATCTATCTTTTAAGTGGGGTCTTGATAGCATCAACTTTTCAGTGATGCGCCTGTTCTTCAACAGTTGACCCGTCCCAAATTAAGAGCCACTCTGCTGCAAGAAAAACGCCCGATCCTGTCGGGCGTTACGAAAAAACCAAAACCGAGAATAAAAGCTCCTCGCGGAGCGGACGGTAGTATAACACAGTTTAATATTTCAAGAATATTTAATCAGTGAGTGTTCTCATCGCGAGGAGAGCGTTAGCTCGACGTGTCGATCTCCAAATTGAGAAGGGGATTGCCACGCTCCGTAAACTCCGCTCGCACGAGTACCCTTTAGAGTAATGACAGATTATTAGAATCTATTTCTTATCTTTTACCCAGCGTACTAGATCCCGCTTGAGCCTGTTTTCATGCCATCTGCCGCGCTCAAGCAATTTGTTGTAATAGGCTTCGATACTTTTTATTTTTATACGCTTGCTATCAAACTCTAACTTTTCTTGCCAATTTTCTTCGTCGTAATCACGAATGGATATTTCTCCATCTTCATACTCAAAGTTTTCACCCCAAGGCTCAACCTCGTGTTCAGGGAATTCTTCTAATATCCAGGGCTTATATTCTCTAACGCGTTTGGCACGTTCTAAAACACTGGCATGGATCTTAGGAAAACCAAAAGTTTCTTGCGCGGCCTTAGACCAATTTCTCTGCATTTCAGGGTAGGCTTTTCCGGCACCAACACGCGGCAAGTGAATATCATCTGTCGCATCGGGAGCAACGCAAAAATTCCAATATTGCATTGAGCGCAAATGCAACTTTATTCCATGTGAAACAGCCTTTTGCACCATCCATTCAAGTGTGATATCAGACAAACCTGGCTCTCGGAAACCGCCGCCTACATCGGTATGGGATCCGCTGAACCAGACCTGCTCCACTTTTTGATAATTCTCATTATACGAATTCCAAATGGTTGGCTGAAACCATTTGCGATCATCGTCAATCGAGAGGGCATGATAGGCATTTTTGACGCTGGGGTGCAAAGTGAAATCATGGTAGCGATGTTTCCACCCGGGAATAAAGTTGACAAAAGTATCGATTACAGCACCCGGCGCGCCCAAAGCGGGGACAGTATCCCAAACGCCTAAAAATTCAATGGATGCCCACTGGTTTGGATGTTCGTAGACAAATTTTCTTGCTCTTTCATTTAAGGATGAACCTCTTGGGAGCACATCTGTAATTGGGTTTGCTTCCGCTATTTCGATCAATTGCTCTATTAAAAAGTTCTTTTCCTCTTCGGGCATCTCATTCTTTCGTTCTTCCCGACCAATTCTATAGAGTGCATAAGCTTGTTTTATCAATTCTGGGCGCGATTTTGGCAAAATCCCAAAGTAGTGGACAAAATTAGCCAAACTTCTCACCGTTGCAGCCCCGCGACTAAAGCCGAAGAGATAAATTTTATCACCTGCATTATAGTTTTCGTAGATAAATTGATAGCATTGCAGGAGGTTTTCTGAAAATCCAGCCCCAGCGAGATTGCCAGTGATTTTATTGGTATCTGTGCCAATGCCACGATCGTAAAATACGATCTGACGCTCAGTTCGATCTTCTAGCATCCGCATTAGTTTATAGACATTCGTATCGTGCCCTTTGCCACCCTCTTGCCCTGTACCATCCGAAAGAACAATGATGTTTTTTGCCATATTTACCTCAGTAAAATAAATTAAAGAATTAGATTTATTATGACATAGAAGGTGATCTTATGCAATATAAGTTTGCAGAGAATAATATGCTCTTTAGTGCGAAATCTCCTAAACGATTTGGAGAATCCTTGCCAAAGCATTTGCGGTCAGCTATAATCTCGCATCACCAAGGGCGCGTAGCTCAGCTGGTTAGAGCGCACGGTTCACATCCGTGAGGTCATGGGTTCGAGTCCCTTCGCGCCCACTCTAGACTTCACGGCTAGGGTATAATGCATAGCCGTGAAGTCAGAGGTAGGGAGGCCTTTCTAAGCGTAGACCACATGGATAAATCCTTCTTTGGATGAAAAAAAACGATACTGCTGTTACTCGGAATTCAAACGAGTTTACTCGGTATTCAAATCTAAAGAGGAGTTCTTATGGCTGCAAAATTGACACTTTCCCAAGCATGCGAAGGCATGATCCAATACAAGGTTGCTACAGGCAAAAGCAAATATACGATTGCTGATTATCGTTCTTCGTTCAAGAAGCTGTTTATTTTCTTTCCTGAAGATATGCTATTTGGTGATATTTCTCGAAAAAAACTGATCGCTTTTTTCTCCTGGCTTCAAGATGGGTATAAAACAGAGCCTGACGGAGTTGCCCCACGCGGGCAATTCAAACTTTCCCCTAAAAGTATTCTAAACATTCACATCAATATATCCTCTCTTTGGACATGGGCTGTTGATGAGGGTTTTGTGGATGAAAATATCGTGCGTAAAATTTCTCCCCCTCCTGTTGAAGCACCTGTTATTGAAACCTTTACTAAGGATGATATTGCCCTTCTATTAAAATCTTGCGAACGAAGTCGTACATGGAAAAACAAATCTTCCATTTCCAATTCTCGCCCAACCGCAGATAGAGATAGAGCGATAGTGGCATTATTATTAGACACAGGCATTCGTGCTTCTGAGCTGTGTAATATTTGCTTTGGAGATATCAATATAAAAACCAAGCGTATTCATATTTTTGGAAAAGGTGGTGGGCACGACAAGAAGGAGCGGTTTGTTTATTTTGGTAGACGGACTTCTCAATTGATATGGAAGTATTTGTTGCCTCGTATGGATGAGATTCAAGAAGATGATCCGGTTTTTGTGGTTGGTTCGCTTGATTATTGGAAACCAATGAATCGCTCCGTTTTATGGAAGCAATTACGTCGGCTTGGTGAAAAAGCTGGTGTGTCAAAAACCTATCCTCATCGTTTTCGACATACCTTTGCAATCAACTTTTTACGCAATGGTGGTGATATTTTTACATTGCAAGCAATGCTAGGACATTCTGATCTCGCTATGGTGCAACGTTACGCTCGTATTGCGAATATGGATGTAGAAAAAGCGCATA
>JABGQT010000189.1 GCA_018648685.1 Anaerolineae bacterium | reverse complement strand
GGAGAAAATTATGGAAATGCGAGAAGCTGTAATCGTTGCCGCTGTTCGTACCCCTGTGGGCAAAGCCAAGCGTGGCGGTTTGGCGACTGTCCGTGCGGACGAAATGGCTGCAATTGTGATCAAAGAATTGCTCAAGAGAACCCCTAAGCTTGACCCCGCCGACATCGACGATGTAATTCTCGGCTGTGCCTTCCCCGAAGGTGAGCAGGGTATGAATATGGCGCGTCTGACCGCTCTCGGTGCTGGGCTGCCCTACACTGTTCCTGCTGAGACTATCAATCGTTTCTGCTCATCGGGCGTGCAATCTGTTGCCCACGCGGCGCAGGCGATCATGTCCGGGCAAATCGAAGTCGCCATCGCTGGTGGTGCAGAGTCGATGACCCAGGTACCCATGACAGGCTATAAATTTGCCCCTAATCTGGATCAAGCGACGAATAACCCCGAAGCCTTTACCAATATGGGATTAACCTCCGAGAACGTGGCTGCGAAATATAATGTCACCCGTGAAGAACAAGATGCCTTTGCAGTGAAATCGAATCAGAAAGCTGCCAAAGCTGTCAGTTCTGGATTGTTCGATGCTGAAATCGTCCCCGTTGACGTGGAAGTAGTCGAAGTCGGACCGGATGGTAAACCTGCTACCCGTAAATTTACAGTTTCCCGAGACGAAGGTCCGCGCGGCGATTCCACCGTGGAAGGATTGGCTCGTCTCGGAACACCCTTCAAGACTGGTGGCACATCCACTGCTGGGAATTCATCTCAAATGTCAGATGGCGCGGCAGCGGTAATTATTATGTCTGCCGACAAAGCTAAGGAACTTGGTATCAAGCCCCTCGCACGCTACGTCGCGTACGCCGTAGGCGGAGTCCCGCCCGAGATCATGGGTATGGGACCGACAGCTGCAATCCCCAAAGCACTCAAATTGGCTGGCTTGAAACTCGAAGATATTGACCTGATCGAGCTAAATGAAGCTTTTGCATCGCAGTCTTTGGCAGTCATCCGCGAGTTGGGGATTAATCAAGAAATTACCAACGTCAATGGCGGCGCGATTGCCTTGGGGCATCCGCTTGGCTGCACAGGTGCAAAATTGACCACCCAGCTGCTCTACGAAATGGGACGACGCGGCTCAAAATATGGCATGGTCACGATGTGTATCGGCGGCGGCATGGGGGCGGCGGCGATCTTTGAGAATTTGCAGTAGAAATGTAAGGGCGGGTCTAAGACCCGCCCCTACGATAATAAAAAAGGAGAAAATAAAAATGGCACTGACAATCAAAACCCTCATGGAAAAAATGCCCGGCGCATTCCTCCCCGAAAAAGCCCCCGGCTTGGATGCGGTCATCCAATTCCACTTTACCGGCGAGCAAGCCAGCGACTGGTACGCGGCCATCAAAGACGATAAAGTCGAAACCGTCGAAGGCGTGCACGATGATCCTAAAATGACGATGACTGCTGATTCATCTGACTATATCGGCATCTTCACCGGCGAAGTGGACGGCATGGCTGCTTTCATGCAAGGTAAACTGAAACTCGCTGGCGACCTTAATTTGGCGATGAAGCTGACGCAGATGTTTAAGATTAATTAAGGTTTAGCAAATCAGGAAATAGGGGGATGAATTAGGAAATGAAAAGAGACGCTTTCAGTTGAGAAAGCGTCTCTTTTTGATAGAAATATAAGCTAAACTACAAGAGCGTCAGCTTTGGGGTTAGAACCATACTGATTGTCACCTTTTGTTCCATCGGTAACGAGGAAAACAAAACTAACAATGGGAACAAGGAGCCACCATCCACTATGGTCAGTATCGTGCATTCTACGAACACCTACTGCGATACTTGGTATGAGGACTGCTAATTGATAAATGCTGCCAAAAATGCTTGTTCCGCTGTCTTGAGCAATACCAAGAACACCTTCAATAAAGCCCAAAACCATGGCTATAATCATGTTGAAGAGGAAGAACATCCAGTATTCTTTTCGGCGCGATCGTCCTTCAAAACCTGCATAATTTTTTAGTGCTTTTAGATACCAGCTCATTTTTTCTCCTTTTACCCCATTTTGAATGTTTGAGCGATAGCTGGGGAATGCCATTGCCTAAAGATTTAACAGTTTTATTAAATAAAAGTTTCTCTTTTGAGTTATTTTTTAAGAATGTTGGTTTTGAACGATTCTCCCTGTGGCGGAGCTTTCACATCAAAAATATCCGCAATTGTCGCCGCAAGGTCAGCGAAAGTGGAGCGGACGCCAAGATTCACGCTCTGCACAGCCGCGCCCGCGACAAGGATGGGCACATACTCCCGCGTATGATCCGTGCCCGGGTAGGTCGGGTCATTGCCATGGTCGGCGGTGATGATGAGAATATCGTCTTCGTTAAGCGCAGCCATAATTTGGGGGAGATGTTGGTCGAATTCTGCTAAAGCGTCTGCATAACCTTGTGGATTATTCCGATGACCATATTTGGCATCAAAATCTACTAAATTGGTGAAGACCAAGCCTTTTTCGGTCTGCGTGCGCAATGCTTCGATGGTTTTATCGATCCCATCTTTGTTGCTCTTCGTGGAGATCGATTCTGTAATTCCATGCCCAACATAAATATCATTAATCTTTCCAATCCCCAAGACCATCAAACCCGCTTCTTTCAGGTTATCTAACACTGTGGCTTCTGGCGGGATGACTGAATAATCGTGTCTGTTTGCTGTGCGGGTGAAATTTCCCGGCTCGCCGATGAAGGGACGTGCGATGACGCGGCTAACTTCATGCTCTCCGCGTAAAATTTCGCGAGCTATTTTACAGTACTTATATAAATCTTCAATGGGGACAATCTCTTCATGCGCCGCAATTTGGAAAACACTATCACCAGATGTGTAAACGATGAGATTGCCGGTTTCCATATGCTCTTTGCCCAATTTATCGAGGATAACGGTGCCAGAAGACGGGTAATTGCCCAAGAATCCGCGCCCAGTTTGGGACACGAACGTACCCATCACCTCGAGCGGGAATCCGTTTGGGTACAGGGGAAATGGTTGGGTAAGATGAATTCCGGCTAATTCCCAGTGTCCTGCAGTGGTATCTTTTCCCGCGGAAACTTCATCCATTTTTCCGAAAGCTGCGCTGGGCTTGATCTGGGGTTTTACACCATCCATAATGGCAATATTGCCCAATCCCATTGCTTCCATATTTGGCACTTTTAGCCCGCCCACAGCTTGAGCGATATTCCCTAAAGTATGGCAACCTACGTCGCCAAATAGTGCTGCGTCCGGTGTTGCGCCGATACCGGCGCTGTCTAAAATTATAATAATGGCTCTATTAATCTTCATGTTGATAGCTCCTTGTTTTAGCAAGTGGTTTGCCAAAATTTAACCGAAATTTCCTTACGGATTCTATCAGGTGTTGAAAAAAACTGCCTTGCTGATTAGTAAGGAAAAAGCCCCAACAAAAAAGAAGCACCTTTTTTCAGAAAGGGAGCTTCTTTTTATTGAGCTAAACGTTTATGCCAGTGTGCTTATGCCACTATAAATAAACATTTTTAGACAGGAGAGTAGTAAATGCATCTACCACTTCTGGGTCAAAATGTAAGCCTTTTTGCTCGTGGATATATGCGAGTATCTCATCTTGGAGCAAAGCTTTTCGATAAGGGCGGTCTGAGCCAAGTGCATCCCAAACATCTACAACCGCAAAGATGCGTGCGGCAAGGGGAATTTCTTCACGCTTCAACCCCTGTGGATACCCAGAACCATCCCATTTTTCGTGATGCGAATAGGGGATTTCTAATGCGAGGTGCAAGTAGTCAATTTTGGAAAGGAAATGTTGCGCATAAACAGGGTGCATTCTCATAATTTTCCATTCATCATCTGTCAAGCTCCCTGGTTTCAGTAAAATGCTATCGGGGATAGCTATTTTGCCTATATCGTGTAATAGGGCGCCTCGTTTTATATGTATTAATCTTTCGTTGCTTACGCCCATGGCTCGTGCTAGTTCTATCGTGGTCTTTGTGACACGTTGTGTATGAGTTTCGGTTTCTCTGTCGCGCATATCTAATGCTTGCACCCATCCCTCGAGCGTGGCATCATATGCTCTTAATAATTCAGAGTTGGAGCGCTGTAGATTTTCAAACATTGTGGCATTGTCTATTGCAATAGCGGCTTGGCCAGCAAGTGTCTCAAGAAACTCTAGCCAGTCTGAATTTGAAGCAAGGGGTGTGCGGTGAAATATCTCCAATACACCTTTTAATTCTCCTTTAGCAACCAGGGGAACGCCGTAATAGGAGATGAAATTCTCAGTAGGGAGCAGCGGGGCATTTTCTAAGCTGGCATGCTCTTCCTGTATATTTTCTATATGGATTATGCGTCTCTCCACAGCAGCTTTGCCTGCATAACCTTCTCCCAAGCGAAGGCTAGTATATTGTAAAGCAGAAGTTTTAAAGCCTTGTCTGGTAGCACATTCTAGTCTTTGCATGTGATGATCGTACAACAAAACATCTGCTGCATCTACTTCGAGCTGCTTCATGACCTCTTCAAGTAAGACTCTTAGGATCAGACGCAAATCGAAAGAACCAGCGATAGCGTTGTCCACATTTTTTAAGGCTGTTATTCGATGCAGGTGTTCTTGGGTTTGTTTATGTAAGCGGGCGTTTTCAAGCGCAGATGCTGCTCGTTCTGCGAAGATCGACATTAAACGCTCATCGTCCTTATCGAAAGCGTTTTTTTCATTGCTTTGCATGTCAACTGCGCCGATTATTTTATCTCCGACCTTGAGAGGGATTACCAATTCTGAGCGAGCTTCTTCCCAATTTGGGATGTAATTAATGTCTTTTGATACATCTGATACGTTAATAATCTGCTCCGAGCGAATGGCTTTTGGAACCAAGCCCTGACCATCTAGTGTCAACTTCCCCTTGCTTACTTCATCTGCATAAGGACCTGCTACGGCGATGCGTTTCAGATATGGCTTAGCTGAGTTTGAATATTTGTCAATTACCAGCAGACTGCAATTGGACTTTCCAAATTCTTCCAGGATGGCATTTACTATTGATTCTGCCAGGCGTTCTGGATTGAGTGATTCTTCATAAATCAGGGTCGTTGATGCGCGATAAAGGCGAGCTATTTTTGTATTTTGCCGCTGTAATTTCTTTTCAGATTCTATGCGGTTAGTGATGTCTTGCATGGTTCCAAAGACTCGGGTAACCTGTTTTGTACTTTCGTCTTTCTCTGGGCGAGCGTAATTGCGTACCCAGCGTACTTCTCCTTTATCGGTTAGAACGCGAAACTCTCTTTCGTCTGCCTCCCCAGATGATATTTGCTCAATAAATTTGAGAGCAATAGGCATATCAGGCGGGTAAATGAGATTTTGCCAGTTATTTATATCTCCAGAAACTGATTTGATCGCTAGAGAGAAAGCCTCAGTCGTCCACTCGAATTCAATCTCACCACCTGGTGTTATTCTTAGCACATAAGCTAAATCCGAAACAAGTTCTGAGATCAGGCGATATCTACTTTCAGATTCTTTGACGGTATCAAGGAGGTCTACTTTTTCCGTAGCTAAAGACATCAATAATTCACTATGGCGTCTATGTAAGGTTAAAATCAGTACCAGACAAGCTGCAACAATAATTCCTTCTTGGACCCATGTGGAAAACAATAATGTGTTGTCACTTATTATTAGCCAATTTGTGAGCCATCCTGTATGTGCGGTTACAGAAATCCCAAAATAGGTAAATAGGCAGAGTGCGGCCATTAACATTCCTGCATTTGTATTGATCAGTAGCATTGCTAATATCGGCACTGCTATGAAATATACGCGACCATCTCCCACTAAGCCACCTAAAATTAATGCCGTTGTTCCAATGGTGTAGCTTAAAAAAATTAGCCCCCAGGCCTTGATGCGAGCATCGATCTTGCGAAATACAGCAAGACTCAAGATCAAGGCATATAAAAAATAATAGACATATGCTACTTGTGAAACTGTTTTGTTAGTTCCAAATTGAGCAACCCATATTACGATTACTGGAAAAAAAATATACGCAGTAATAGTTAATGTTTTTGCTATTATATTGCTGCGCCAAATTTCTAATTCACGTTGTACTTTGGTACCGGTTTGAGTAAATGTTGTTCCGTTCATCATGACACCCTTCTTGTTTAGAAAACAATATTACCTTTAGGATTATACCCGCCTAACTCTATTGTCATAGATGCTGACAATTAGAAAGCTCATAAAAAGAATTCCTTTGTTAGTTGCATATACCCGATTTTGATTATAAGTTACTTGAAGCCTTTTGATTGTTTCAATACCCTTTCAGAATACGTGATAATCCCTTGTTATGCAACAAAGAGATGCTCTCAATCAAGAGAGCATCTCTTTGTGTATGAGATATATAGATCATTCCTTTTTCGGCGACAAAATAAACATTGGAATTTCTCTGGTAGAAATGCGTTTTTTATATTCGGCATAGCCTGCATACATATTCACTGCTTCAGCCAAGCATGCTTTTCGCTCGGCACCTGTAGCATCTCGTGCGATATATTGCCTCGTCTCTTTCCTAAGGATAATTGCGCTTCAGGGTTTATCTTTAAATTGTAATATCAGCTTGGGTGACGCGCTTGTCCCCAATTTGATGCAATTAAAAAAACATCTTCTCCTTTTATCACTCCCAGCAAAGGAACAGTACGGGGTTTTCCGCTTTTGGTACCTATAGTTCTTAGCACGATCACGGGAATGCCAGATAAGATGCTCGTTAGAGAGTTTTTGTTTTTGCTAAGTTTCAATATTGCTTTGTCTATGATGTGAAGAATTCGTGAGGCTATCTCTGCGCCTATTTTTGACGAAGTAAATTTTAGGAACGTTCTTTGAATCCAGTTGCGTTGGCTCTGCGATCTTGGCATTTTTATCCTTTGGTTAAGTTTTGGAGAAATTGGGCAAATAGCTGCTCAACTTCGCCTAACACGCTGTAAAGACGGTGGTCGCTATTGAGAATGTGTAGCGTAGCGCAGTGCTTTTTTGCAAAACGGATCGAATTCTCGATGGGCACCGTTTCATCGTTCCAGCCGTGGATAATGGTGATCTCTTCGGCCTTGGGAGAAAAGTTTTGGGTGCGGTAGCCACTTAAATAAAGAGCGGGCGCGAGGATAAAAAGGCCCTTTATTGCAAGAGTTCCCGCAGCAACAAGAGATGTGTATCCACCCATGCTTGAGCCGACCAGAATCTTCTCATCAGTATCTTTTTTGATGATCGCGCTCAATCGTTCTGCTCGCAAATCCGGGTTTAGCGTGTCGGTGAAGTCGATGATATGGGTGGTGTGTTTGCGGCGCTCTGCGACCTTGGTGAGCCGAAGTAATTTTTGACTGGTTGGCGAGCTGAGTTTTCCGTGTGAAAAGTAGATATTCAAGATTTGGCCTTTTTAAAATTTAGTACTTCTATTCTAAATCAAAACTGTTTTTCTTTTCTTCCCTTTTGTATGAATCTTAATCCTTTCTTTATGCTAAAATCTATCAACTTAAATAAATGGACTTGGAGATTATGGAATCAACAATTGGTGCAGATTTACTTAGATTAGTTGCCGTCATTATTCTTGTTTTAATGAACGGTTTTTTTGTGGCAGCGGAATTTGCGCTGGTTAGTGTGCGCGGTACGCGCATCAAGGAACTTGTCGCGCGAGGCAATAAAGCGGCGCGGTGGGCAGCGAAAGCGCTGGAACATCCCGATCAGGTTATTGCCGCGACTCAGTTAGGGATAACGTTGGCAAGCCTTGGTTTGGGGTGGATCGGTGAGCCAGCCCTGTCTCATTTGTTGCAACCGTTAATTGAATTATTCCCCGGCAATTTGCAAGAGGGTGCATCCCATAGCATTGCTGTGGGCTTAGCATTTTCGATCATCACATTTTTGCATGTTGTAGTGGGTGAACTTATGCCAAAATCCATCGCTCTGCAAAACCCAGAAGCCACTTCTCTTTGGGTGGCTCGCCCTACCTTGTGGACAGAATGGCTCTTCAAACCTTTTATTTGGGCGTTGAACGGGACAGGGAACGCTCTTCTTAAAATGATTGGTGTGAACCCTGCCGACGCGCACGAGCTGGTTCACTCGGTTGAAGAACTGAAAATGATCGTCACCGCCAGCGCACAAGAAGGTGTGGTTGAAAGTGATGAGCAAGAAATGTTGCACGCGATCTTTGATTTTGGCGAGCTGCTGGTGCGACGTGTGATGATCCCGCGCACAGAAATCTCTGCCTTTGAAGCCGATATTCGTCTGCGTGAAGCCATTGACATTGCCATCCATTCGGCATTTACCAAATTCCCCATCTACGACAATGACCTGGATAATATCATTGGCATTGTTCATATCAAGGATTTGCTCCGTGCCGAACATGACCCGCAACATGATAATTGCAAAATCCGTGAATTGGCTCGTGAAGCCTACTTTGTGCCGGAATCTGTACCTGTAAAATCTGTTTTGCAGCAGTTTCGTGCAAAGCGTCGTCATATCGCGATTGTGATGGATGAATTTGGTGGTACGGCAGGATTGGTTACGCTGGAAGACTTAATGGAAGAAATTGTTGGCGAGGTCAGCGATCCTTTTGACAATGAGCAACCAGAAGTCCAGAAGCGTTCCGACGGAACAGTCGTGGTAGATGGCTTGCTCTCGATCGAAGAAGTGAATAAGAAACTTGGGCTACGACTTCAAGACCCGAATTACGATACGATTGCGGGATTTGTGCTGGGGCATTTCAATCGCATCCCGGAAATCGGAGATGTGATCGAAATTGACGGGCTTCGGATCCGTGTGGAAGAAATGGACGGAAGACGTATTGCTCGTTTAGGCGTAGAAGGGATAGAATAATTTAGACATTTTCAATTTCAATAAAAAAGGCTGATTATCTTCTGACAATCAGCCTTTTCTTTTAAGCCGCCTGATCTGCTTTTTGCCACCAAATTAGCGTAGATATTACTCCGATGATGAATACAAAGATGACAACGAGATAGCTATGGATACCCAATGGTTCTGGCAAATCCCCTCCAACTTCGCTAAGCAGACTGGGAACAGCCCATGGGAACCATTCTCCCCAGCCCATGACAACTGCAATTTGCGCTAATGCCATTGTCAAAAATGCCCAGCCAAGTGGTGGAAGATAGCCACGCCCTGCGCTAGCGATCAATGCCACAAGAGGCATTAGCATTGTCGTTAGGAGGGCGATTAATAGGAGTAAGCCAAAAGATTTTCTGAGCAGTTCTTGTGAAAACCCGGGGATATCTACTAAAGCGCCAATTCCCAGACCAACAAGAAATATGAGAAGGGTGATGCTCATGGGCAAAAATATGATGACCAAAAGTTTTGCACTAATAATTTTACAGCGAGCTGTTGGTAGTGCAAGCAATTCTTTTACCGTGTGGTCAGAAAATTCACGACCAAAAACCCAAGCCGTGATAATGGAGAAAAGAATAAGCCCAGCAACACCAACGCCCATATTCATCATCCCGAAAAAAGTATGCCAATCTGCAGAACCGCCTACCAACTGTGCTTTCACGCTGATGATGCCCAACTCTTTTGCTTTTCCGGGGTCTTTTAGAATGATCATAAATAAGCCGCTGATCATGGGCAAGATCAGGAAGCCAGTAGTTGTTAGTAAGGGGACTTTTGAGCGACGCACTTTTAACGCTTCTGCCCAAAATGCAGCGAGAAAAAGCTTCATGGCTTTGCTCCTGTAAGGCGCAAGAAATAGTCTTCGAGATTTTCTTGCTTTATCGATAGTTGCGATGGAGGAGCCTCCGCATTAACAAGAATTGTCGCTATATTTTCTGAGTGCTGGATTGCACGTTTATCCTTCAAAATCAAAATCTCATTATCCCTGCTGACTGAATAACCGGCTTTGAGCAAAGTTTTCTTTGCCAATATCGACTTTTTTGTTTTTACTTCCAGACGTTGTGAGCGCATTTCCTCAAGTTTTTTCGCATCAAGCTCTTCAATTAAGCGTCCCTCATGAATAATACCAATACGCGTCGCCAGACGGCTGACTTCTGTCAGAATATGACTGGACATAAACACGGTTAAACCATTTTCCTTTACCAATCTCTTCAGGAGTTCTCGAATTTCAACAACGCCCGCTGGGTCAAGCCCACTGGCAGGCTCATCAAGAATAAGTAATTTGGGATTATGCAGTAGCGCACGAGCCAAAGCTAAACGCTGAAAATTCCCGGTAGAAAGATGTCCAGCTTTTCGATTTTCGTATGGAAGTATCTGCAACTGAGCAATAACACGATTTACGGCGTTTTTATCACCAATGCCTTGTAAGCGTCTGGCGACCTCAAGATTTTCCTTGACGGTAAGTTCAGGATAAGCCGCAGGTTTTTCGACTGAATGCCCAATATCTTTCCAGGGTCCACGTTTGTCGGAGCTTATGCTTTTCCCTAGCACTCTCACAGAACCAGCACTCGGGCGTATCATTCCTAACAATGCGCGAATTGTGGTTGTTTTGCCTGCACCGTTCAATCCCAGAAAACCATAAATTTCACCCTCTCTAACTTTCAGGTTGATCTTTCTGACTGCATGAACTTCTCCAAAAGATTTAGACAAGTTTTTTGTTTCAATTGCCAAGCTCATTTTGCACCTTTTCTTTGCACCCCTTTTGCTATCCAGAAATTAGATAAATTTATGATCTTTCGTAGAAAATAAGCAAGGTGCTTCCGTACTTGCGTTCATCGAATTTGACCAGATTTTTCAATTCTGTGTTCTCGTGATCTCGAAATTCACGCGGATGGATTTGGACGATGACCCAACTTTCTCCGCTTAGCCAGTCAGGATTTTCATCGACCAGTTTTAGTGCACGCAACCATATTTCCTTATATTGGGGTGGGGCGATATAAATATAGTCAAAGGCGCGATCTGGCTTGGATTCAAGAAAAACAAATGCGTCACCGCGCTTGATTTCGGCTTGGTCAGTATCAAATTTGCAATGTGCCAGATTTTCACGGATCACGTTAATTGCTTCGCGTCTCATCTCGCTGTAACGAACGAATGTTGCGCCACGACTTAAGGCTTCGATGCCCACAGCGCCCGTTCCTCCGAAGAGATCCCACCAAGTCGAGTCTTCTGCGTCTGCGCCGATGATATTGAAGAGATTTTCCTTAACGCGATCTGTGATCGGGCGTGTCCCTTTACCAGAAACGCCCTTCAATTTATGTCCTCGTGCTTTGCCTGCAATAACCCTTAGACTCATGGCGCAATCTCCCGGATGGCGCAGAATGTCGCGCCATCCCGTCCTATTTCAATTATATTGGGTGAGTGTTTTTTCACTGTATTCACTTCGTCCAATCTCGCCGAAAGAAGTAGATAGTCCCCGGCTTTGAAAGGGCGATAGCCAATCACGCTGATGTTTTCAGGAGCATAGTAAGCGGCATTTACAGCTTCTCTGTAAACAATTAGCGTCTCTTCTTCTGTGGCAAATTTACCAAACTCTGTTAATGCTTCTTTGTAGCAAGTGAGCCAATAATCGGTTTCAAAGGTGCCCTCTGCTCCGCTTGTGCCTCCTACAAAGGCATTGTAATAGGTGTATTGATAAGGATGTAATTGAATAATGCTGATAATGCCAAATGCAACTAAGGAAGTAATGATAGATGCTTGAAGCCAAATTGGACGTGCCCAGTCAAATATTTTTTCAATGGCAAATCCTGTGATGATGAAAATAGGTGGAAGAATAAAAAGAAAATGGCGATAATTATCATACATGGCGGGGCGCACGATGAGCACATAAGCAACCATAAAAAAGAACCAAAAGAATATGATGCTTATATCCTTCCAGGCAAGTTTCCTCTGGAACAAACGGAGAAAAACGATGCCTATTCCAAATGTGAAAAGAAGCCATACAGGTTCTGTGAGTGTTATTCCTAAAAGGACAGGCAGATAGCGTAAGGGCACTTCAAAGGATTCGTAAGAATTGCCATAGAAGAGGGTTTTTGGGCTAACAGGGTAATTAGCCATTGTTTGCAAAACTTCGACAAATTTCGCTATGGGGGCATCCCAGAGATAGGGCCACGTAACATAGGTTGTCAGTATAGCAACAATGGCTGTGGGGATAAGCCACCAAATAGCTTTTGGCTTCAACTTTAATAGCGCGTAAAGAAAAAGCATGAAGCCAATGAGCGGCCCTATAATGCGTAAATTTGTTGCCAACCCGATCAATATCCCCGTGATAATTATGCCTTGCCACGGTGAATGTTTGCGTTGAGAGAGTGCGAGATTATCAACCATACGGAAGCCGAAATAGATGGCTGCAATGAAAAGAGTTGCAAAGGGGGGGTCTTTAGGATTGATAAATGCATGCCCCCAAAGCACAGGTTGAGTGATGTAGAGTAGATTAAGTGATATCGCGACCGAAGGGCGGAACCACCGCAAGCTCAAATAATAAAGAAAATATACACCAATGAGAAAGTTGACGAAATTCAGCAAATGCCAGACAGCAACTTTGTCAATTTTGGTGAGAGCCTGAGTAGTATAGACGGCTCCGCGCGCGATAAGGAGATAGGCAGGGCCATGATTTTGATGATCCCATGCACTTGGCTCAAAAGCGCGATTGATATCAAAGTCTCCGCTTACGCGCTCGCTGATTGAGTAGGCATATCCGATTGAATCGGCGTATTGGTAATAGAGATACTCGTCCCATGCCATACCGTAATCTTGAAATGTGAATATTCCTGCAAGCAGGCTGATGGCAAGGAGAATAAATATGGGGAGGTGTTGGGATTTAATGGACATTCGTATTGCTTAGCACGCAGTAAATTGCGCAATAAGTACTATTTTTTTGTGCGTCTTTTTCGCTTGAAAGGCTTTACGAGAGTTTGAAGCTCTTCTTCTTCCCCTTGTTGTTCTGCGAAATACTGATCAATGAATTTTGAGCGGCGTAACCTTAACGCCATCGGCGCGACAGCGTGCAGGTCCGCGAGTTTTACGGTGTTGCGTCCACTGGCAGCAGCGTAGGCGCGAGCGGCTTCAAACCAGGTAATCTCTGCGCGCAGAGAATCGATACCAAGTTTTTGGATAATCTCTATTGCTTTATTTGCGACTCTGTTTGGTAATTTTACTTGGCTAAGGCGTGCTCTTGTTGCCTCTAACTCTTCTTTTATAGATGTTGTGCCGCTTGCATATTCGGCAACAATTTGATGTGGTGCACTTAAATAAGCTTGTACTTGCTTATAAGCTTTTAGCCGTTCTTTGGGATTGTCCAGCCCGCGTACAATAACGCGCAAACCAAAGCGATCCATAATTTGCGGGCGTAGATGTCCTTCTTCGGGATTCATTGAGCCAACTAAGAGGAAACGTGATTTGTAGGTGGCAGAAGCGGCTCCGCGGCGGAGGGTATAAGAGCCTTGTGCCGCAGCATCTAAAATTGCGTCGATTACTTCGTCGCTGAGAAGGTTGGCTTCGTCTATATATAGTAAGTTTCGATCTGCTTGAGCAAGGATGCCGCGTTTCAGACGGATTTTTGATTGCATTGCGGCGCGCTCATCAATGCCGCCGACAACATTTTCAAGTTTTGCATTGAGCGGCAATTCGATCAGGCGAACACGCGCTGGTCTTGTGAGAGATAGCCCTTCCCCATATTTTTTTGCGCAATCAGGGCAAACGGCATCTATGCCGCCTTCTTCGATATCCGCAGGCAAGCAGCCGTAATGGCAAATGCTACGTTCCACCATCGGAAGCAAGTCGATCAGGCTGCGCACGGTGGTCGTTTTTGCTGTTCCACGAGGGCCAACGAGCAATATCCCACCAATATTGGGATTGACTAATCCCAGAATGAGAGCGAGCTTCATCTCATCTTGTCCGACAATCGCCAAAAAGGGGAAAGGGAGTATCTCAGCTTTGCCGCTATCTTCAAATTTTACAGGCGGCAGATCTTTGCCCGAAACATGATCGAGCAACTCTTTAAGTGAACGAAATGGATGCGCTTGGCGCTCCTTTTCTTTGCTTTTAAGCTCAGGAGGGGGAGAGATGTTGTCAGTGGTCATTTTTTGTGTTTTTGTGCCAATCTTCTTTTTTGTCGTTCATCGGCTTCTTTCATGCGCTTTTCTTCATCAGGGGTTTCAGCAAGCAAACAGGGGACTTCAGCCGCGTTTCCGTTTTCATCCAGAGCAACATAGACGAGATAAGCGGTATTGGTATGAACTTGTTCGCCAGTTAAAGGATTTTCAGCGAGAACTTTTACTTCTGCTTCGAGAGAAGTGCGACCAGTGTAAGCTATCTCAGCGTTGAGAATGATCAAATCTCCGATGTGGATGGGTTGCTGAAAAGTCATTTGGTCGATGGCTACGGTTACGACTCGATGTTGGGCGTGACGCATGCAAGCGAGCGCGCCAGCTTCGTCAACGAGTTTCATGATCCAGCCGCCGTGAACATTGCCGTGATGGTTGGCATGTTCGGGCTGCATTAATTGAGATATAGTGATGCGTGATGCACGCATCGGTTTTGGAGAGAGGATATGGCTCATGTTTAATCCAGGTCGTCTCTGAATTCACCAGAATCTGCGGTGTGAAGTCTTTCTGCTTCGTCGAGAAGAACATCGATATCGCTGTGATTAAGTTCGGGCATCATTGGGGCGAGGGGAACCGTTGCCGGTGGGTAAACTTTTGGTGGTTTTGCAGGCGGACGCTTGCGCGTTATTGCTTTTTCTATGGCACGCTTGCGCAAGATGCGCGGTCCTTTGCTAAGATAGCCAACATAATGCCCAAGCACTGAGTAAATTTCTTTCTGCGATGTGATCCAGCCAATCCATTCGCCGATGCGGTTGTAGATGTATGGGTAGACAAGGAAGGCTTCCGCGTCGCCTTTTGTGGTGTAGATGGGGATGATCGATTTAGTAGGAGTGGCCATGTTTTTATTGTAGCATTTTTGTTTAGGAAATATATAAATTGTATAGAATTAGCAAGATTTCCTTTCTCTCGAGGAAAATGTTGGGGAAATGGTGGCAGGTTTGGGTCAAGCGTGAAGCGGTTTTTCATCCATATCCTGGTCAACATCGTTATAAGTCCAATAGCGATTAACGAAGAAGTTCCAGAGCATAACGATCCCAACAGCGAGAGCCAGGGTGAAGTTTTTTGCGAGAAATGCAGTGGTTAGAGGAATATTTAGGTGCAATCCATTGAAGATGCTAAGAATGGGCGGCTCAGCGAAGTGCAAGATGGGAAGACGGATTGCCATTCCGGCGATATTAACCGCAAAGAACATTGCCAGTTGTTTTGCGATGGGGCGTGAACGGGATTCCGGGTATGTCCAGTAGCGGTTCCAGATAAAGTTGGAGGTGATCGCGCTAATAAAAGAAATCGTTCCTGCTACGACTAGAGACATGGAAAGCTTTTGCGTGAGCAAATTCATCATGCCAAAGTCTACGATTGCGCCGATAACTCCAACAACAGCGAAACGTAAAAAGCGAGTACGCTCTTTTGGGTCTGTGATAATAGATTTTGCCACACTAAAGACCTAATTTCTCTTGAAAATAGGGCATCGTGCGTTTGACGCCTTCATCTAAGCTGACTTTTGCTTCCCAATTAAGGATATTTTTAGCGCGAGTTACGTCAGGACGGCGACGTTGGGGATCGCGTGCGCTGCGTCCTGCTGGAACGAAAGTGACACCACCAGGATTGCCCGTTACTTTGTTGATTGCTTCGGCAAATTGAAGGATCGTGATTTCATCTGGGTTGCCGATGTTGACTGGGAGATGTTCATCTGAGTAGAGCAGACGAACGATGCCCTCGATGAGATCATCGACATAGCAGAAGGAGCGGGTTTGTTGTCCATCACCATAGACAGTGAGTTCTTCTTTGAGTAAAGCTTGTTTGAGGAAATTTGGGAGGGCGCGTCCGTCTTCTAAATCCATGCGTGGACCATAAGTATTGAAAATGCGAACTATGCGTGTATCCACACCGTGAAAACGATGGTATGCCATTGTGAGGGCCTCGGCGAAACGTTTTGCTTCGTCGTAAACGGCGCGTCTGCCAACGGGGTCTACATTTCCGGGATAATCTTCGCTTTGAGGGTGAACTGTTGGATCACCATATATTTCACTGGTGGATGCGAGCAAGAACTTGGCATTATGTGATTTTGCTACACCAAGAGAATTATGTGTTCCGAGCGCACCGGCTTTCATGGTCTGAATAGGGAGATTAAAATAAGCTCTTTCAGATTCAGGGTTGGGGCTGGCAGGGGATGCAAAATGCATGACCGCGTCTATTTTATCGGGGACAAAGATGTAATTTGAGACGTCGTGCTTATAAAAGCTGAAATTCTCATTTCCCGCAAGGTGAGCTATATTTTCTGGGTTGCCAGTGATAAAGTTGTCCATGCCGACAATTTGGTGGTCGTCGGCGAGAAGACGGTCGCAGAGGTGAGAGCCGAGAAAACCAGCTGCTCCTGTGATGAGAATACGCATAGATTTATCCTTTTTGTTTGAGCCGCCAAAGAGGAGGCTTTTAATCAGAACTTAGACTTTTCCAATCAATTCTGCTGATCAGCCCATCTCCTGTGATCTGATGGGCTTGTCCTGAACCAGAATCGACGAGCCATAAATTGCCTTGATAGATAAGAGCCAGAAAATCACCGTTTTGCCCTGTAATTGCTTCAGGTGCCCAAATAGGTGTTTGTGGTCTAACACCTTGGGCATTTTCGGGTGGGAAAACTGCACGACGATTTGAGCCGTCTCTGTCCATGACGATGACTCGATAACGGCTGCTTTCGCTTTGGGATGGGAAGATTGCTTGTAAATAGGCTATTTGATACATGCGTTCTTTCCCGCTTGGGCGCAAGGGTGAGCTAGCAGGATAAGCAAACATACCCGTTTGCGAAGATAGCTGGATATTACTTTCGTTTGCTATCGAAACTGCACTGAGATCAAAATAGGGAGATTCTTCGAGGCTAACCAGATTTTGTGATGGCGCATGTGTGACGGTAAAGAGCGTGCTGCTGTCACCACCCCAAGCTATGCCGGGAATCCATGCCCAATCGCTGTGTGTGCTAAGCTCAGTAATATCAAGCAAGGGTTCAAATTCACCTGTGCCGATATTGACAGTACCTATACCATCCGGGCGGGCGTAGGCGAGGGTTTGGCCGTTAGGCGACCACTCAAAATCAACGCCCCACCAACCATAGATACCACCAGCATTTGCTTCGATGATCTCTTTGGGCGTGGTAGACCAACCTGCGCTAAAACTGACTTGGTAAAGATCGTTATTTGCTTGCCAGCCAGGGGCTGCCGCACGTGGTTCTACTGTCGAATAGTAGATGCGCGTGCCACCATTTGGTCGCCAGCCAGCGAAGTGTACCACATTGGAAATGCCCAATTTGATCGGGTCTTTTGGTCTACCAATGGTGCTAACAGCCCAGAGCGTATTGATCTCTTCGGCAGGATCTTTTTCTGATTTTCGGGTGTAAAGCAGCCAGCCAGCGTTGGGAGAAAGTTCAAAAATTCGCCCATCTAAATCTCCTGTGGCAACAAGAGGGCGGCGATTTGCAGTGGAATCTTCCATGAGCCATGCGTTGCCGCCAGAGAGATAGGCGATCACGCCAGGGGCAGGGATGGGGGCAAATATCGCTTGCACGCCGACCATCGTGATCTCTGGTACAGCTTCGTGGATGGTGACTGTCTTGACTAAAGAATTGCTGACTTTTGCGCCATCTTCATAAACGCTACGATAAGTAATTTCTCGCAATCCATTTTGCCCCAACTGGATGAGCCGCGTTTCGCCTTCGGGGAGGGATTCGTTGCGCACAATTTGTCTTTCAAAGGAAATAATTTCTTCCTTGCTTTCAAATTCTTCGCGAACACGAGTGATTTGGATCTCTTCTCCATCCGCAAGGAGCGTGTAAAGTGGAGGGTTTACGCGATCTGCTTCTTCTATTTCTATCCCCGAGATTATTAGTGCTTCCTCGACATCGCTGCCTGCCGGAATGTTAACTTGAAGATTTTGACCATCAGCATTAACGGCAATCTGTATTTCTTCTTGAGAAATTTGTGGGGAACGGCATCCAGATAAAAGGAGAGCGAATCCGAGAATAATTATTAAAGGGAAAATGACTAAGGGCGAGACCGTTTTTTTAGCGGGAAGGTGAATATCATCCAGCTTTCCCCATAAAGACTGAATACTGAACCCTGAATATTGCCTCATGCTGGTATAATCCACTCGCTATTTTACCTTCCCTGAAACGACCATAAAACCCTCGCTAATGGCAATTTGTTCAACGCGAAAACCGGTCGCTACAGGTCCAAGTGCGCCAGTATATGCCTCTGTGATCATGTCAGAAAGAAAGCCAGCGAGGCTGGGCGGGGCAGGGAGTGGACCAAAATCGGCAGAGGCAATTGCTATTGTTGGTTGGCCTTGGTCGTCAATGCCTACGGTAACGAGCACTTTTACAGTGGCAGTAAAATAGCCTTGCGAGGCTTTTCCGAAGATTTGCATTTGCCCGTCACGCAAATAAACTTGCGGGTCGGTGAAAAAAGGATCGTTTTCGGTCTTTAGCTTTGAAGCAAGATAAGATGTAAGTTGTGTTTCGGTGATCGTGAGAATAATCGTTTCGCCTTTTATCCCCGCTTCCAGTGCTGCTTTGAACTGCGCCTGCATACCCTCTACTGATTGTGGAGAGACAGGGATGTTGATTTGCGGATAAGGGTCATCGGGTCCGCCAACACTCATAGTGCAAGCCAGTGTTGTTAGCAGTAGAATTAAGATAAGGAAAAGAATAGAAAACTTCTTTTTATTAGGCATATTTTCTCACTTTTATAAACAAATGAACGGAGCAATTATAGCATGAGCGACTCTAAAAAATCAGCAGAACTTTCCCTTGCTGCAAAGCTGGAAGCGTTACTTTTTGTGGCAACGGAGCCAGTGCCTTTAACGCAATTAGGCAACGCATTGGAATTGACAGCCGCAAAACTGAACACGGTTTTAGGGGAATTGGAAGAAACGCTCTTGACTCGTGGCTTGCGAGTACAAAGTCATCGTGGTCGGGTGCAATTAACAACAGCCCCTGAATTTGCCCAGCTTATTCAGGATTTTCTGGAACTGGACGCTATCTCGCGCCTCAGCCCGGCAGCTTTGGAAGCTCTTTCTATTATTGCTTATCAGCAGCCCGTTACGCGCCCACAAGTGGATGCGATCCGTGGTGTAAACAGCGATGGTGTGATGCGCTCTTTGTTGAGCAAAGGATTGATCCAGGAGGGCGGCCGCGCAGAGGGACCAGGGCGACCGATTTTATATGCGACCACTCCCGAATTTTTACAGCACTTTGGTTTGGAGTCTCTCTCTGTATTACCAGCCTTAGACCTTTCAGAAATTATTAAAGACGATGTAGATACGGAGCTTTTAAAGAGCTAAGGAATAAGAATAAATAAGTTGAGCAATTTGCTCTCAATGAATGTCACGTTGAAAACGTGATCTGCTCTCATTTTGATAACGTAGCTCACGCTTCTAGCGCGACAATCTCAAAATGCAAACGAGAAAGTTATTTAATGCTCAATTCTAATTAGAAGGAAAAAACATGGAAGAACGATTACAAAAAATACTCGCCAGTACAGGCCTTGCTTCACGTCGTGGATGTGAAGTATATATTACCGCCGGACGCGTAAAAGTAAATGGAAAAGTCGCCAAGCTGGGGCAAAAAGCGGATGCGTCGAAAGATAAGATCACGGTTGATGAGAAAGAGATCTCTGTCCCTAAAACACATATCTATATTGCCTTGAATAAGCCACGAGGTGTTATCTCTGCTGTTAGCAGTCCAGACCCTCGCCCAACCGTGCGCGATCTGATAACGATAGACCGAAGAATATATCCCGTCGGTCGTTTGGATATTGAAAGCGAAGGTTTGATCTTAATGACTGATGATGGCGAATTGACAAATCGTTTATCTCATCCGCGTTATGGGCATGAGAAAATCTATAAAGTTTTGGTTGCTCGCCAACCAGACAAAAAACAACTGGATGCCTGGCGACGCGGAATCGTGTTGGAAGATGGCTATAGAACTGCACCCGCGAAAGTATTTGTTGAGGGAACAGCAGGTAAAGGTGCGCGACTTAAAATTGTGATGAAAGAAGGGCGTAAACGCCAGATCCGCGAGACGGGGAGCTTATTGGGCTTGCCCGTTGTGAGCATTTTGCGCACGCAATTAGGGAGCCTTAAGCTGGGCAGGCTAAAAACGAAAGAATGGCGTTATTTGACGGATGATGAGGTAGCAGAACTAAAGGGAGAGACAGTGTCCAGAAAGCCGAAGCATGCCAAAAGTCAAAGAGCGAAAACTAACCACAAAAAAAGCCGATCTCGATAGATCGGCTTTTTTCTTATGACGAAAGAATGGAACAGATAGGCAGGTCTTGATTCTTCAAGATAAGCTGCTTAGCTTGAGCGTTTCGTTATCCATGATACCAACGCCTTTTTTCAAAACTTCTTTTGCAACGTTTTTTGCTCCATCCAGCGAATGTAATTTATATGATCCGCACTGATATTTGTTTAGTTCGGGAATATCTGCTTCGCTACCAACATTTAGAATATCTTTCATTGAGGCTTCCCAGCCTTTGGCGATGTCTTGTTCTGTAGGCTCTCCAATTGCACTCATATAGAATCCTGTTCTGCAGCCCATTGGGGAAATATCAATTATTTCTACGTTTTCTGAGTTTATATAATTTCTGAGGAAGCCAGCAAAAAGATGCTCGAGTGTGTGAATTGCTTTTTCTTCGATTTTTTCCTGATTTGGTATTGTAAATCTTAGATCGTAAACCGTTATCTTGTCTCCCGAAGGAGTTTTTATCTTTTTCGCAATTCTAACGGCTGGAGCTATCATTTTTGTGTGGTCAACCTTGAAGCTATCTAGCAGGGGCATTTTATTTCCTTTTTTGTTTAGCGTATTTTTTCAAATGCTTCGTCTGCAATATTTCCATCGCAGATTTTGGTTACTGGGCCAGTCATCGTGGTGGAGAAATTATTATCAAGCTCGATAACAATTTCTCCACCCGGCATATGTACCGTAATCTCTGAATCGCAGAGACCAAGTTTGTAAGCGACTGCTGCGGAGGCTGTACTGCTACTGCCCGAAGCTAAGGTATAACCCGCGCCGCGTTCCCAAATCTCAATTTGGATGTTTGATCGGTCCAACACCTTCATAAATTGGACATTTGTACGCTTTGGGAAGCGAGGGTTTCTTTCAATCTTCG
>JABGQT010000008.1 GCA_018648685.1 Anaerolineae bacterium | reverse complement strand
TTTCATTGATACCTTTGTGGACAGCGATAGAGGCTATTACCCAAGAATTGGATTGGTAGATAGACGCTTTAATCCAAGGCCTGCTTTTTATGCATTGAAATTGGTATCTCTTCTGAAATGATCAACATGAACCCCATCTTCATCTCCAAAATTACCGCCCGCCGCTTCATCATGGGCAAACAAGGCCTCTGGCCCGGTCGTCGCTACGCGGGCGTGGATGGCACTGCTGCGGCACTGCGCCAAATGGATGCCGTGCAGCTTGACCCGCTCAACGTCATCGCCCGTAGTCAGGATATTGCCATGCTTGGGCGCGTTCTCGATTATCGTCCCGAGCATCTAAATCAGGTCGCCTATGAGCAGCGCGGATTTTTCGATTATGGCGGCGTGTTATTTCTTTACCCCATCTCCGAACTCCCCTATTGGCGACTGCCCATGAAAAGGAATGCGGAGAAAAATCGCTGGAAGACGTTCATCGCTGAAAATCCGAAAACTATTCAACAGGTTAAGGATGCCTTGCGCGTCAACGGTGCAATGGGTAATCGTGATTTCAAGGGCAATAAAAAACTGGTCAATAGTTATAGGGGCGGCAAGGATACCTCGGTGGCACTCTACGCGCTCTGGATCACGGGCGAGGTGATGATTACCCGCCGTGATGGTTTTACACGTATTTACGATTTGACCGAACGCGTTGTACCGCCAGAATTCAACTACGCTACCACAGAACAGGATGCCGAAGATTTCTTTGCGCGGAAATCCATCTCATTTTTGGGATTGATGCGTGAGAAGCGTTGGCGTACTATTTTTTCAAATTATATTGAACGAAAAGTTGGGGCCGATGAAGCGGATGCGCGCATCGCCACGCTCTACGAAGAGAAGGTGATTGCCCCTGTCAGCATCGAGGGGTCAAAGGAGCGTTGGATCGTTCTTGCCCAAGACTTGCCTCTGCTCGAGGAGCTGGATGCCGGGAGAATCCCATCGGGGTGGCAAACGCTCGGGCCCAGCACGCAAGATGAGGTCACGTTCGTCGCGCCGCTGGAGATCGTATCCGCGCGTAAGAGGGCAAATCAAGTCTTCGATTTTGAATATATCTGGGAAGTCTACAAACCCCTCGCAAAACGCCGTTGGGGATATTATGTTTTGCCTATTTTATACGGCGATGATCTGGTCGCCCGTCTCGATCCCAAATTGGATAGAAAGACGATGACGCTTCATATCAAAGGTTTCTGGCTTGAAGATGATGCGCCAGTGAACGACCCTAATTTTTCCGATGCGCTCGGTAAAGGTTTGGTACGTTTTGCGAATTTTGTAGAAGCTAAAAAGGTGGATATTGATGCGGTTGCACCGAAAAAATTGAAAAATCATATCCAAAAAATGCTGAAATCTGTGGGGTATTTGTAGAATAAGCGTATAGAAAGCGTCAAGCAGGCTTTTACCCCCCATGCTAATATATAGCTTGTACGAAGTGATTTCTCTTCTCCTCTTTTGAAAAGAGAGCCAAGGCTGGAGCCCTTGGCTCTCTCGATTTAAAGACAGCCTTTTATATTTTCTTGTCTAGTTGCAATGCTCTGCGTTACAACTACTACTCTATCCTAGCGCAGAGCATTGGGGCTAGAATCAAAAACTCTTTAGCCTTGAGCACGAATCTCGCCTCTTTCTTGCACATCAACGGGAACCCCTTCGATTTCTGTTGGGATGAGTTCGTCGGCTTTGAGTTGGCTGGCAGGTAATTTTATACTGACCATGACAATAATGGCAATATTTTCTGAATGTTGCCGATCTTGAATACGAAAACCAACCCCTACACCGATCACATTGGGCTTAGCAAGAAGCATTGCTTCATGTGCTCGTTTGACAGTTTTTGCTTTTTCAAGAAAGGATGAAAACTCTGTCATACTTTGCTCCTAGCCAAAGGTGATATTTAGGCTATCCAGCACAGTTTGGATGGGGCTGAGGATAGTGGATTGATCAGACCCTGCAAAAAGAAGACCGACAGCATCTCGTGAATTACCATGTACAACCAATGATCCCGAATCACCACCCTGCGACATGGGGCCAGCCACGATCTGCTCTTCAAAGGTGGCGGTGCGCCCAGCTCCGTAGCTGACGTTCACTGTGGTATCTAAAACCTGAACTTGATCAGTGGTGAAACCAGTGGTGCGACCTGATTTGCGTACGGGCATTCCCAATTCGGCATCCAGCACACCGCTGATTTCTCCAATGTTGAGAATCTCATCCAAGACTTCGCTATCTATGTTGGGGCGAGCAAGGGCAGCATCGACTTTGTTGATAGCCAACGGGCTGATGCTGCTTACGTTTAGACGATGGCTTGAGCCAAGAATAACGGCAATCAGATTGCCAAGAGATGCAAAAATACTGGCGTAATCACAAGTTCCTGGGGAGGTAGTGTACTGAATGGGTATATAGCGTAATAATGTGGCGATGGTATCTGTAGAAACTTTGCCCCCATCTGTGGGGCCGGGTTGAAGAATGGCATCGCCGATATCGGCATCGTTGCTATTTGCCATCACATGATTATTGGATAGGATAAGTCGTTCGCCTGTATCTTTATCGCGGACTACGCAACCCAGTGTGCCGGCAGTAATACCATAATGTCCAATGCTGACACCACCAGGAGCTGGGCGCCAATGACCTGTAGGAGCCTGCAAAGCACGCAAATCCCCAACCTGAATTACATCTGTGCGGATATCATCCAATGCTTGCGGGACAAGTTCTTCTGAGAGCAAAGCCTCTGGAGAGAGTTTCCGTTTGACAAGTACCTTAACGCATACTTCATCAGTTTTATCACCGCGTATATCTTTGAAGCCGACACCTACCCCCACAACATTCGGCTTGGTAAGCAAGGTACTTTGATGCAGCGTTTTAGCCTCTTTAGCATTATTTAAACGAGTCATATTTTTCTCCTTTGGAAGGCAATTACGCCTTTCAAGAACTACGGGATTTTCCCACTTTTAAACGTCTATACTTTTCAGTGTATCATTTTTTTTGCGTTTTACAAAATTAGTTTCCTCCTACGGTAAAAATGTGGCTCATCTGCAAAGAGTGTGCAAAAGCGACATAAATGTCACATCACGCTCCGTAGCGCAAGATTCATCTTCTGTTCTTTGAAAACGATGTAAAATAGCTAGCCACCAGACAGTTTAACAAATGAATAGGTTGATCGACAGGTAAAACCGGG
>JABGQT010000090.1 GCA_018648685.1 Anaerolineae bacterium | reverse complement strand
CGAAATATCCTGCTCACTTAATTGATTTCATATAACCGCTGTTTTAGACACTCCCCAGAAACGCAAATGTGCAGACTATCTCGTTTGTTTGCTATAATTCTTGAGCATTATTAGCAAATAAAGGAGTCTTTCATGCAATCCTTCTCACGCGGTTGGCAATTTCTAAAACAAGCTTGGCAGATGGCCTCTGCCGACAAAGACCTGATCAAACCCTCCATTTACACCCTTTTTGCAGGGGCGGTTGTTTCGGTTGTTGGCATCATCCCCATCGTTATCGCACAAATGCTTTTTAGTAATAGCGGATTTGGGCAAATCACCCTCTACCTCGGCGGCGCACTGCTCGTTTTTCTCAACTTCATCGTCAGCTATATCTTCTCAGCGATGACCGTTTATCTGATCTATGGTTACCTCTCAGAAGGCGATGGACGCATGGATAAGGCTTGGGTAATTGTCAAGCGCGATCTTCTTGATCTCGCCACCCTCGCTGCTGCATCCACGGCTGTGAACGCTTTGCAGAAACTTGTCAAAGGGCAGGGGCAGAAAGCGGGGCGAAATTTCCTCGCCAGCCTCATCAAAAATCTTTGGACAGAAGCCTCCTATCTCATTCTCCCCGCAATGGTCATCGAAGATATCAATCTCACCGATGGGATTAAACGCGCAACCCAAATCGTGCAAGATAACCTCCTTCTTGTGGGAATCAGCACCGTTGGCGTGAAAGCAGTTACAGGATTGATCGGATTTGGCCTTGGTCTAATGGGATTAGTCTTCGGGGGCGCGCTTGGTTACGGGATCATCTATCTCGCCGGCGGGACGACCGTGACCCTCGGCTTGGTCATTGGCATCACATTAGGATTGCTGGTCTTCTTCATTTTCACCATGGTCGCTACAGTCATCGGCACTTATACATCTACCGCCTATCACACCTGCCTATATCTCTGGGCGTGTGATATGGAAAAGAGCGAAGTTTTTGATCAGACCGTAACTGCGCCAGCCCCGCTTGCAGCAGTACTTGAATAACTTAGATAATTCGGAGTAAAATAGGGAAGTTGAAAAACTTAGGAGATAAAAATGAAAAAGACTGGTAAGTATATATTTATTGTTGGCATTCTTCTTTTTGGGCTTATTCAGTTAATCCCCCTTGGCCGTGACCACAGTAATCCACCTATAAAATCCGAGCCTGATTGGTCTAGTCCTGAAGCGCGTGCTTTGGTAAAAGAACAATGTTTTGAATGCCATAGCAACGAAACAGAATGGCCCTGGTATAGCAATATTGCCCCCGCCTCCTGGCTGATTTCATATGATGTGATCGAAGGGCGAAAGCACGTGAACTTCTCTAACTGGGGCGGCATAACTGAATTTGATAAAATCATTGAAGTTGTCGAAAATGGAGAAATGCCCCCAATTCAATATAAGATCTTTTATCCAAATACCCGTTTGAGCAGCGAGGAAAAACAGGCGTTAATCTCTGCATTGGAAAGTTCAATGCCATAACTTCTAAACCTATCCGCTGAATTTAAAAGAGCCTTAGACATTTCTCATACCTAAGGCTCTTTTTCTTTTTATAAAAAGAATTATGGGCTGGCAAAATCGACCGCAAAATAGCCGCCATAAGTGCTAGTGCCTAGATATGCGTAGCCAATCCCGATTTCGCTAATGCGTGTATCAAGGATCGCATCTTTATGGATCTGGTCGTTCATCCACCATGTAAAAGCATCCTGAGCGGTGCCGCCTGCGTAGATATTTTCAACTGAATACGAAGATGCGTATCCTTGCGCGGCCACTCTGGATGAAACAGAAGAGCCGTCTGAGCCTGTGTGGCTAAGCAGGCTATTGCATGCCATATCTTTGCTATGTGCATCTGCTGCTGCTTGGAGTTGAGTGTTCATATTTAGCGCAGGTAAGCCATTATTAGCGCGTGCGTTATTGATGAGCGATAAAATTTCACTTTCATAGGCTGCGTTTCGATCGGGGTTACAAACACCGGCTGGGGCAGTTGGCCCTCCCACCGTTGCAGGTGGGGGCGCAGCACCATCTCCTACAACAATTCTCAACCAAATATTATCCAGCGCGCCGATATTGAAAACTTCCTCTTGCGCGTTTTGAAGTTGGTAAATTCCTGTGTAGCTGCCATTATTAATTGGCGCGACCAAGTCTACGGAGATATTCAGGGTTTCCTCAGGGGGCGTTTCGCTCAAGGGAATAGATAGAGCACTGTTCATTTGCTCACCACTGCTAAAAACAAGTTTGTAGCTTGCGTTCCAGGTACATGTCCCCTCGTTGCGGATTTGCCATGTTTTTACGAAAGCTTCTCCTGCCGAAAGAACTGTGTCATCAGGAATGCTTACATCGGCAATGAAGAGAGCTTCGTTGGTGCAATTTGGGTCTTGCGTTGGCGGGATTTCGCTTGGGGTAGCGGGAATCTCCGTTGGAGGAAGCGGCACTTCAGATGTAGGAGGAACGACGGCTGTCTCTGTTGGTGGTATTTCTGTTGGAATATCGACGGAACGAGAGCAGGCTGCTGTGAAGGCCAGTATTATCACGATAAAAAACAGATATTTGGGTTTAATCTCCATAAGTGTATCGAGCTCCTTATTCAATATTTCTGTTTTCACTATATCATAATGTGGATAACTGCCAAGCCCCCTAAAATTCATTTTTTATTTGCCCGTAACCTTTTTGGGAGTTCGGCGACTATATAGATAAGACTTATCCAACTAACCTAAAGGAAAAAAACTAATGAAAAAGAAAAACTTATTTGTCTTTACAGCCCTAACTGTATTCAGCTTGCTCTTGAGTGCCTGTGGCGCAACCCCTGCTTCTACGAGCGCAAACACCGTTGGCGCAAAAGTGGATGCTTCCCCAACTGAATTTACAGGTATTGTGGAAGCAATTGAAGAAGATCAAATTACCGTTGATGGGCAAGTCATTACCGTCAGCCCTGAGATACTTGCTTCTGGCAGTTTTACCGTAGGCGATACGGTTGAAGTTGAAGCCTCTACTGATGAGAACGGAGATCTTGTTGCAGAATCTGTTGAATTGCATAATGATGATAGCAATGATGATCTGTATGACGACAGCAGCGATGACATGTATGATGATAGCGATGACGACATGTATGATGACAGTTCTGACGACATGTATGATGACAGCGATGACGACATGGACGATGATAGCGATGACGACATGGACGATGACAGCGACGACGACATGGACGATGATAGCGACGATGACATGGATGATGATAGCGATGACGACATGGATGATGATAGCGACGACGACATGGACGATGACAGCGACGACGACATGGATGATGATAGTTCTGACGACATGGACGATGACAGCGATGACGACTCAAATGACGATAATAGCAGCAATGACTCGAGTAATGATAGCAGCAATGACTCGAGCAGTGATAGCAGTGATGAGAATAACGACGAGGATGACGGCGACGAAACCACCAGCTAGGTAAAGCCAAGTCCTATCCCTATACCAATGGCAAGAGTAGTGATATGCTAAAATGAACCAATCAAAAACCTTCTCTCTACATTGGAAGTGGATAAAAATGGCAACCTTGTCTGAAACACAAACAGAACTAAATAGCCTGCGGACACTCGATCCGCAGGCTATTAGCACAATTTATGACCGTTATTTTCAAGATGTCTATCGCTTTACGCTCTACAGACTCAACGATGAAAATCTCGCCGAAGATATTGCCAGCGATGTTTTCCTCCGCTTGCTAGAATCTGTCAAGAAAAAGCGTGGACCCAAGAAAAATATCAAATCGTGGTTGCTTTCAACCGCCTCTCACATCGTCACTGATCACCATCGTCGCCACTATCGCCGCCCCACAGCAGAAATGCCCGAAGATATAATAGATCGATCCGATTCCCCATCTCAAGAATTTGATCGTAATCATCAAGACAACCTCACCCGAGAAGCCCTCCAGCACCTCACGCCTGATCAACAAACTGTTCTTACGCTACGTTTTGGGCAAGGTTACTCACTTGAAGAAACAGCAACACTAATGAAGAAAAAACCCAACGCAATAAAAGCTCTTCAGTTTCGAGCTTTGGCTGCGCTCCGACGACAGGTCGGGGAGGTAGCATAATGAATAAATATGAAGTCCTCGAAATCATGCTTGAAAAAACCCTTGAGCAAGGTGTAGATATTGAAACCGTTTTAGCCGAATTCCCTGAATTTGCAGAAGAATTACGTCCTCTTTTGCAATCTGCGATGAGTGCCAGTGCTCTGGCAGCCCCCCCTGCGTCAGCAGATGTGGCTCGTCGTGGGCGTACTCGTCTCTTGGCGCAAGCTGCCAAAATACGGGATACCGCGCCTGCGTCGCGCGTCTCTTTCTTTAGCTTTAGGCTTGCCACCGCTGCCCTAACATTACTGCTCGTCTTCTTTGTCGGTGGAACAGGAATCGTGAATGCCTCAGCCTCTGCTCTCCCTGGTGATAATCTATATGCCGTCAAACGCGGCTGGGAAAGCGCCCACTTCTGGTTTGCGGATGAAGATAAAACCGCCAGCTTGGAAGCAGAATATGAAGAAGAACGTCGCGGCGAAGTACAAGAGCTACTCGGGGGCGGACGTTTAGCGGCAGTCCGCTTTGAGGGTGTGGTAAGCAGTTTAAACGGAAGCAAATGGGAGGTCGCGGGTGTGCCGGTGATTGTATCCAAGGAAGCAGATGTCGAAGATGCAATCCAGGTTGGCTCAGATGTCATCGTCAGTGGACAAACACAATCCGACGGGACCGTTTTGGCAGAGATGATTGTCTTGAGTGGTCACTCAGAAGATCATATCGAAATACCCGTAGAGTCTCCTGAAGCTGAGATTGAAACAGCCGATGAGCCGGAAGAAAGCGAAATACCCGAATCTGAGGAAGATGAAGATGTCGAAATAACCGAAACGCCAGAGCCTGACGATAATGATGACGACGAGGAAGAAATAACAGAAACCCCAGAGCCTGGTGATGATAACGTCGATGATGATGGAGATGACGACGATGGCGTAGACAATAATACCCCCATACCTGAGGCAGACGAGGGTGATGAGCCAGATGAGCCAGACGAAGAGGATGAGGCTGACGAAGAAAGCGACGATTAGAGAATGAGCGGGCGAAAGCCCGCTTTTTTGTTGCGAATTTGACCAAAATGGGGTAAATTAAGACCTAGCACATTCGTTCTGAAAAACAGAGGTGACTGTCACCTGCCATAAAATCACGGAGCCCCTCATGCCTAAAAACAAATTCTATCTTGGCCGTACCCTTGAAAACCCCCAAGCTGAACCCAGCGACAAAGCCCTCTACTACGATCCGCCAGACCTGACGACCCATGCTATCGTGACCGGCATGACCGGCTCTGGCAAAACGGGGCTTTGCGTGACTCTTCTCGAAGAAGCGGCGTTGCAGGGGATTCCTGCGTTAATCATTGATCCCAAAGGTGATTTAACCAATCTCCTGCTCCATTTCCCCGATCTTGCCCCACAAGATTTTGAGCCGTGGATTGATTCCGAAACCGCGCGGCGCAACGGAAAAAGCACCTCAGAGACAGCCTCCGATACTGCAAAAACATGGAAAGATGGTCTCGCCAAATGGGATATTGGCACGGATCGTCTGCGCGCGCTGAAAAACGCCGCCCAATTCGCCGTTTACACCCCTGGCTCGGATGCGGGTATCCCCATCAGCGTTTTATCCTCGTTGGCTGTGCCGGATATGGATTGGAAATCAAATAAAGAAATTCTGCGTGAAAAAATCTCTAGCACCGTCACCGCGTTGCTCGGCTTGATCGGCGAAGATGATCTTGATCCGCTTCGCTCACGCGAACATATTTTGCTCTCGCATATCTTCGAAAATGCCTGGAGCAAAGGCAAAAGCCTTGATCTGACAGAATTGATTCTCCAAACTCAAAATCCGCCCTTCGATAAACTTGGCGCGCTCCCTGTTGATAGCTTTTTCCCCGCCAAAGCGCGCACTTCACTTGTGATGCAGCTTAATGCCATTCTTGCTTCGCCCGCTTTTGAAACATGGCGCGAAGGCCAGGCCCTCGACATCCCCGATCTGCTTTTCACACCCGATGGTCGCCCGCGGCACAGCGTTTTTTATCTCGCACATCTTTCTGAGCCTGAGCGGATGTTCTTCGTCACGCTCCTTTTTTCTGCCGTCGAAACTTGGATGCGCACGCAAGGTGGCGCAACTTCTCTCCGCGCCCTCCTGTACATGGATGAAATTTACGGCTATCTCCCGCCCTCGAAAAATCCCCCCTCCAAACCACCGCTTTTGCGGATGCTCAAACAGGCGCGGGCTTTTGGTGTGGGGCTAATGCTCGCCACGCAGAATCCTGTCGATGTCGATTACAAAGCCCTCTCCAACGCCGGAAGTTGGTTTATTGGCAAGCTTCAAACTGAACGCGATAAAGACCGTCTCCTCGATGGTCTCGATAGCGCGGCGGGCGGGCTTAATCGTCAGGCCTATGCCAAGCTCATCTCCAGTCTCGGCAAACGATCTTTTATTTTGCATAATATTCACGATAAGCAGCCATCCCTTTTCCGTACGCGCTGGGCGATGAATTATTTGGCGGGACCGATGACACGGACGCAGATCCCCGCATTAAACGGATTGGTCAACGCGCAATGGCTTGAGCCGGAAGATGATTTTGAGGCACCTATCCAGCCAAAGGATACGGGCGAAACGCTCGCAAGTTATCAACCCGTTTCCGTTAAAAAAGCATCCCGTCGCCCCGAACGAAAGCGCGTTAAACGTCCCCACGATGGAAGCTCTTCGACAAGACCCGCCATCCCATCCAGTTTTAGCGAGCATTTTTTGCCCTTCAACTTAAGTTTGGCTGAGGCATTTTCTGCCGCAAATCGCCCCCTCAACGCGGATGCGGAACAAGTCGGCATCGTGTATAAACCGAGCTTGCTGGCATCTGCCACCGTCCGATTTTTAGACCGCAAACACGGCGTAGATAGCGAAGTTTCACGAAATGTGCTGGTCACAAACCCTGATTCGCGTGGCGTGGTGCGCTGGGATGATTTTGGGAGCGTAAAAGGCGATATTTTGACAAGAATGCCCGCCCCACAATCTCGTTTTGTGGCTTTAGAGCCGCCATTGAGTACCACAAAACTGATGAACGCTCTCAAGCGAGATTTCAAAGATTGGCTTTACCGCTCAATAACGTTGAAAGCACGCGCAAACGCGGCTCTGAAAGTTTATGCGGGACCAGAAACGTCGAAATCAGATTTTATGCGCCTATGCGCCGATGCCGCTCGCGAAAAACGGGATGCTGAAATCGACAAAACCAGTGACCGTTACGAGAGAAAATTGGATACGCTCGATAATCGCCTGAAACGTGAAGAGCGCGAACTGCGCCAGGATGAAGATGAGCTTTCTGACCGAAAAATGGAAGAAATGGGCACGCACGCCGAAAACGTGATGAGCCTTTTCAGCCGCCGACGCAGACGAATGACGACTTCGCTGACCAAACGCCGCCTGACCCAACAAGCCAAAGCCGATGTGGAAGAATCCATCGATGCGATTGATGATTTTGAGCGACAGATCCGCGACCTTGAAGCTGAATTTAAGCTAAAGCTCGACGAAATTAGCGAGCGCTGGGGAAATGTGGTTAACGAGACCAGCGAAGTAAGCCTGAAACCCACGAAAACAAATATCTTTGTAGATGATTTTGGCGTGGCATGGATGCCTTGTTATTTGGTTGAAGTTGGTGATGGCAGGGTGGAAGTTCCTGCCTTTGGATAGGATTTTAAAAGTGACGAGTGATAAGTGAGATAAAACTCACTCATCACTCGTCACTTATCATTAATTTTCTGTATTTAATTTTCCTCTTCTGCCAAACGCAACAGATATTCCCCATAACTATTAACTACCAGTTTTTCTCCCAGTTTTTTTAGTTCGTCTCTGCTAATGAAATTCATTCTGTAGGCAATTTCTTCGGGACAACTGATCATAAAGCCCTGTCGTTCTTCAACGGTCTGGACAAAAGTTGCCGCCTGCAAAAGCGTTTCATGAGAGCCAGCATCAAGCCATGCGACTCCGCGCCCCAAGGGTTGAACATGGAGTTGTTCTCTTTCAAGATAAATGCGATTGATGTCCGTAATTTCCAATTCGCCACGCGAGGAGGGGGGAAGATTCTCGGCGAGCTCTATAACTTGATTGTCATAAAAATAAAGCCCTGGTACGGCGTAATTTGAGCGTGGATTTTCAGGTTTTTCTTCAAGGCTTAAGGCTTTGAAATCCTCGCCAAACTCCACTACGCCATAATGTTGAGATTCACGGACAGCATAAGCGAATATCTTTGCGCCTTCTTTTAGTTGTGCGGCGTTGCGAAGCTGTGTCCAGAGGCCTGTACCAAAGAAGATATTATCGCCCAAGATCAAGCAGACAGAATCATCGCCAATGAAATCTTTTCCGATGATAAAGGCTTCGGCGAGTCCGCGCGGCTCGGCTTGTTCGGCATAAGAGAATTCCATGCCCCACTGATGCCCATCTCCAAGCAGGCGTTCAAAAAGCGGTAGATCGTGTGGCGAGCTGATGATCAAAATCTCTGAAATTCCCGCTAACATCAACATCGAAAGCGGATAGTAGATCATCGGCTTATCGTAAACAGGCAATAATTGTTTGCTAATGCTTAAGGTGAGTGGATAAAGTCGCGTTCCCTTGCCGCCAGCGAGAATAATTCCTTTCATTTTTTGCCTCGTTCCTCATAATTTTTATCAAGCCAAGCTTGATAATCTTTTTCTTTTAGAATCGTCTCGACCCAATCCATATTATCTAAATACCATTTTACGGTATCCGACAAACCTTCTTCAAGTGAATGATGCGGTTCCCAGCCTAGCTCCGCTTTGATTTTGCTGCTATCTACAGCGTAGCGGCGGTCATGTCCCGGGCGGTCACGGACGTAGGAGATCAGTGATGAATAGGGTACGGAAGCAGGATGAACTAAGTCGAGAATCGAACAGATCCGATTGACCAGATCAAGATTTGCGGGCTGATTTCCTCCACCCACATTATAAGTTTCTCCCATCTTCCCGCCTTTTAGAACCAGATAAATCGCCTCGCAGTGGTCTTCCACGTGCAGCCAATCCCGTATCTGTAAACCGTCACCATAAATCGGGAGCGGCTTGCCCTGCGTAGCATTCAAGATCATCAAGGGAATCAGTTTTTCAGGAAACTGATAAGGGCCATAATTGTTGGAGCAATTTGTCACGGTTAGGGGCAGCCCATAGGTATGAAAATAGGAGCGCACGAGATGATCGGAAGACGCTTTGGATGCAGAGTAAGGCGAGCGCGGGTCATAAGCTGTGGATTCGACGAATGCGGGTTCATCGGGGGCAAGTGTGCCAAAAACTTCATCTGTGGAGATGTGATGGAAGTGCCCGTTTTGCTCCCCTGCACTCGGAGTATCGCGACGGGTGTCGCCCCAGGCTTGCTTCGCCGCTTCGAGCAGGGTCAGTGTCCCGAAAACGTTGGTTTGCACAAAAGGCGCCGGACCCAAAATGGATCGGTCTACATGTGACTCTGCCGCAAAATGAACAATGGTGTCAATTTTGTGCTCCTGCATGAGTTTGTTAACCAAATCTGCGTCGCAAATATCGCCCTGAACAAAAGTATGCCGTTCTGGGTCTGGAAGACCTTTGAGATTCTCCAAACTCCCTGCGTAGCCGAGGATGTCAAGATCGATGATTTCTAAATCTGGCTCTTTTTCGAGCAAGTAGCGGATAAAGTTTGAGCCTATAAATCCGGCACCGCCGGTGATAAGGATATTTTTCATTGAATACGCCTTGTAAAATTAGGGTCTTAGAAGCACATCTGTATAGCCGCCAACTCTTTTTCCTGTTGCTTCGCCATCTTGAGCTATATTCCCGAAAAAATATATTCGCAATATAGTGGCTTCTTCCAAATCTGGTAAAGCTGGGTAGGCAGAGAAATAGCTGCTCTCTGCAGGGGCGAGCAGAATATTATCACGTTTGCATTCTGGCGGGGTGTGAAAAACTTCTGTCCAGTTTTCTTGCGTGTAGATAAATATCTTGTTTTGATAATCGGGGCGAAACAAAATCTTATTCTCGCCAATAATCTCTATCTTGAGCTCGATAATATCATTCAAACGAAAGCTGTTTTGCAATTTTGGCGCAGAGATGCGGATTTCTTCATCCAGCGTTTCAAAAGGGATTTCTAATGATGGGGAAGTTGCTGGTGCCGATATTTGCGGTGAACAAGCCGTGAGAAAAAGAAGCAGAAGGATAAAAAACGCTTTTCTTTTCATTTTCTCTAGTACAAAGGGCAATAAATCAACTCGGCTTGCATTTCATAAAGCAATGCTTTGTTTTTTCCGAAGACACCATCTTTTGTCATCCGCTGCCAAAGAGCGCAAAACATTGGGCGTAAGGCGGGGTTTTTCTGCGCAGCAAATTTTGTTAGTTCTTGTGCGTCGTCGTAACGATGCAAGTGGGCGTAGGCTTCAATGAAGGGGAGATATTCTGCTCCATCTGCTGGCGCAAAAGGAATGCCAAAGGCTTTGTCTCCGAGTTTTGCGATCTTTTCCCAATCTTCATCTTGGCGGGCAAGGTCGGCTTTCTCGAAATAATAGCACCAGTTATGCCCTGGTTCTTTGCCAAAAAGCCATTCGGGCGGGTTGAAGTCATCGTTATTTTTCGCAATCAATTCACGAGGTTTTGAGAGTAATAACGCTGGTTCTAGTACACGGGGCAAAGTCAGGCTACCCATCTCGACGTTGTCAACATCGCGAGGGGAAACCAAAACATCGGCATCGTAAACGGGATCTAAAATCCGCAAACAAGAGGGGGGCGAGAAGTGCAAAAGCAAAACTTTGTCGGTATTCCCTTCAAATGTCGCTGCAAAATGGTCTTTGAAAACAGGCTTTCTGCTTTTTAGAGAAGGCAAATCTTCGCCCAAACGCGCCGAGAGATAAAAATATTCATAATCAAGCTCGTCGGTTCTTTGCTCAGGGTTATAGGCCCAATTGACGAGAAAAGCAAAAGCCTCATCATCGTTGTGGGGGAAAACACCATCATCTTCTGCGAGGATCAATGTGCCGGGCGCAATATCGGGCGCGCGCCAAAAAAGCTGCTGGGCAAAAAGTCGTTGTTGTCGCCATTCACGGCGATACACATCACCATTATAAATATGCGTTGTGATCGCCAGAGAGATCAACAAAGCGGCGAGCGTAAAGCGTTGCGTCTCATTTTTGATGAGCGAGAAGAGCCATGCTAAAAGCATACTCACACCCATCATAAAGGGAAAGGTGAAGCGATCTTCAGGAAAAGTTAATTGAACCGAAAAATTAACAGCATAAAAGGGGATGCCTGCGGCGAGGATCAGCGCGCTGGATAGCAGTAACCACTCCCAGTCAACTTTCTGTGTGGATGCTTCGTCCGCTTCGCGCATGGATTTGAGCTTGAAGAGGCTTGCGAGGAGCAGTGTCCCGGCGAGGAGAATTGCCCCCATAACGAGGGCAAGCCGAGGGCTGAGTCCGCTTTTGGGAGAGAAGGGTTGCACGAAAACCTTCGCCCACGCCCCGATGCTGACGAGCGGAACCGCATCCCAGAGCTGAGTCCAAATCCCGGAGATAGAGAAGGAAATTTTGTCTTGCGCGGCGTAAATAGTGTCTTTGTAGAGGAAGAAACGCCAATATAAATAGCCTGCGATGGCGATGATATAAGGGGCGTAAAAAGTGAGCGTTCTTTTGAAGCGTTCTTTGGTATCAGGGAAGGCTGTTGTAAGAGCTATCCAAATAAAGAGGACACGAAGAAGCTCTAACCCAAAAAAGTATTCAGCACCCAAGGGTACAAAAACGCTCAAAAAGATGGAGACGGCGATTTTTAAGATGCGTAGATGTGAATTTTTCACTGCTTGGAGCATCAGTGTTAGTGAAAGGAAAAAGAGCGCGAGCAATGTCCAGGCATAGTGATAGGTGACCGCGAGCGGTTGTTGGGTGAAGCCGGGGTAGACCAAGAAGAAGAAAGCGGCGAGCGTATTTTGTGTTTTTTTGCCGGGGAAAAGGGTTTTGAGCAATTGCCAGAAGGCAAGACTTGCCAGCCAGCGGGTGAAAATGGCATAGAATTGCCAGGTAGCAGGTTTTGTGCCAAGGAAAAGCGTTAGAACGCCTTCCCAGTAGCCACGAATAGGGCGGGTTGCGTTGAAGATATTGATCAGCCCCTCTGCGCCGAGATGATCTCGTGCCCAAGCAAAAGCCCAATCATCCCAATAGTAGCCTTGTTGAGTGGCGAAAAATCCAAAGGTTATAAAGGTAGTGAAAAAAAGGGCAAGATGTATTGCGTATTTTTCGAGGTAGTTTTTTAGCGTTTGCATATCTTTATTTAAACTTTAAATTTAAGGATGGCGTCAATGACCTGCTCTTGCTCACTAGAACTTAGCCCGTAAGAAAAGGGCAAGCGGACAAGTCTGTCGCTGACGCTCTCTGTGACGGGGAAATCGCCAACTTTTCCGCCAAAGCGAATGCCCATATCCGAAAGGTGCAAGGGCAGGTAATGAAAAACGCTGTGAATATCACCTTCTCTCAAAAAGGTGATGAATTTTTGGCGAGAAGCAAGATCAGGCAGGAGCATATAGAACATATGATAGGCTTGCTCGGTATGTTCCGGTACGGTTGGGAGTTGGATATTTTGCTTCTCTGCCCAATCTTTGAGCGCGAGATGATAAGTATTCCAGAGAATTTTGCGATAGCTTCGTATTTTTTCTCGTTCTTCGAGTTGCGCTAAAAGTACACCTGCCAAAATATCGGAAGGAAGATAAGATGAGCCAATATCTACCCATGTATATTTATCTACTTGCCCGCGGAAGAAGCGAGAGCGATTTGTGCCTTTTTCGCGAATAATTTCAGCTCGCTCAACGAGTTCTGGATCATTGATTAGCAAAGCGCCACCTTCTCCGCAAGAGAAGTTTTTTGTCTCATGGAAGGATTGGGCAGCCATACTTCCAAATGTGCCCAGATATTTGCCTTTATATTTGCCAAAAAGCGCGTGGGCGTTATCTTCTAATACGGGGATTTGGTGATGTTGGGCAATATCCATGATCGTATCCATTTCGCAGCCTACGCCGGCGTAATGGACGGGGACAATCGCTTTTGTTTTGGGAGTGATCGCCTCTTCAAGTTTGGATTCATCCAAATTAAGGGTGTCAGGACGAACATCAACGAATACGGGGCGTGCGCCACGTAAGACGAAGGCATTCACAGTCGAGACAAATGTAAAGTCTGGAATAATGACTTCGTCCCCTTCCTGAATATTCAGGAGAATTGCCATCATTTCAAGGGCGTGGGTGCAGGAAGTAGTTAGCAAAGTTTTTGGAACGCCCAGACTCCCCTCAAGAAGAGCATGTGCTTTTTTTGTGAAAGGGCCATCACCAGAAAGGTGACCGCTTTGTAGGGCGATCTTGATATTTTCTTCTTCTTTCCCAACAGGGACGGGATTATTAAAAGGAATTTTCATTATTCTTCATTAGACCATTTGTGAAAAGTGTATAGTGTGCGATAGAGTTTCATCCCCAAGCTAGTCCATAAATTTTGAGATGCCAAATTTGTGATCTGGGTGGAGATAATAAACTCCTTTGCACCTTGTTCATAAGTCCATTGAAAAGCTGCATTCATTAAGAAACGCCCAAGACCTTGACCTTGTGCTTCGGGAGAGATGGCAAAAAGGGGACCTTCCACTTCGTTGGGGCTGTTTTTCCGTAAGGTTAAAAAACCGTTGATTTTTCCGCCGCTTTTTGCGATCAGGATTTCATCGGCAATTTCTTTATGGCAAGAACGAGATGCCCAATCAAGATAAGCTTCGTTACTTTTTTCAATATCAAGGCGAGGGTCGGCATGGTAATGGCTTAGGTATCCCGCAAAAGCTGCTTTTGTGATCTCTAGTATCCGAGCTTCGTCTTCGAAATTGACGGGAAAGATTTTTTCGTCCTCGGGAAAGGCATATTCTTTAGGGAGACTATAACGGAAATAAAGCAAGGTGTCCATTAATGAGAAGTTTTTTTTCTCTAAAGCATGGACTAAATCTATTTTGTCTGTATTGCACCGTAAGACAAGAAATTTTATGCCTTCTTTTTTGCAAAAATCTTCTATTAAAGGGAAGTCTGTCAGATTTTGCACAAAAGCTCGTGCCGTGCGAAAGCCAAAGCGTGCTTCATCCAGAGGGGATAATGAGACTGAAGTTCCTGGCATAGTTATTTTTCAGTGGAAAAGCCAATCTCTTCTCGAACGAGGCTTTGAGGTTTGCCCATCAAGCGGAAATACATTCGAGAGAGATATTCGCCAAAGATGCCGATGGCAAAAAGCTGGGCTCCGGAAAATATTGAAATAATGGAAGCAAGAAAGGGAAAGCCGGGTACGGGGCTGCCTTGGAAAAAGTAGCGAATGATGACATAAAGGAAAATGCTAAATCCGAAAAGCGTTAGTCCAAATCCCAGCCAACTGGCTAATTGCAGGGGCAGGGTGCTAAATCCTGTCATTAGATTGAAGGTGTGGGTGATCAATTTGCGAAAGGTGTAATTTGAGTGCCCCTCTGCACGGGGAGCGTGATCGACAGGAATATAACCGAAGCGGGTTGTTCCCCATGTCAGCAAAACGTCTACAGAAACAAAAGAGCTGTTGTAGTCAACAAAGCCTTCTCGCAATTTTGTTCGAAAAGCACGAAAAGCACCACTTTTTTCTATCCCGGCAACGCCGAGCGCAATATTGAGCATCCGTTTTGTGAAACGTGAGGAAAAATTACGCCAGGCATCATGCGTGTCTTTTGCAGGGAAACCATAAACCACGTCATAATCTTTTTCCAATTCTGCCAAAAGTTTATGGATTTCTTCAGGGGGGTGCTGCAGATCATCATCCATCGTGATAATTGTGTCGAAATTCGCGGCTCTGATCCCGCGTAAGAGCGCATTATGTTGCCCATAATTTCGCATCAAATGGATGCCGCGCACCCAGGCATATTTTTCTTGCAATGATAAAACTTGCTGCCAGCTACCATCTGGGCTGCCATCCACAACCAAAATGACTTCAAAATTTTGTCCTAAAGCACGCAGAGAATTTTCCAAACGCTCTGTGAGGGATGGAAGTATATTTTCGCTGTTGTAAACAGGAATAATGACTGAAAGCCCTTTTTCCGGGATGAAAGTCCGCATCACAGCGTGACCCCATGCTTGCTCGCCATCAATTGGCTTGTTCGGAGCATTTCGGCATCTCTCTGCTCATCGCTCCACCCCAACGCCTCGGCGAGAATATCAGCTAATTCCACCAGAAGAGAGGCTGTGAGTAATCCTAGTTTAGCAATATGTGTGCGGCGCAGAACTAAATCATCCAAGTGGACAATTTTTTCCTTTTGAGCTAAGAAAACGATTTCGCCCTGGCAGTAAGAAGGTAAAGAATCCAAGGCTTTATTACTACTGTCTGCGATGAAGATTGCCATCTCTTCGACGCGTGTTCCATAGCGCTGATAAAGTTCTTCAAGTCTTTCTAGTGAGAGGTTGGTCCATGCAGCAATGCCTTGTAATTTTTCTTTGCGTTCTTCTTCGCGGCGTTCGTAATTTTTACCGCCGCCAATTTGCAGATCGCTAGTGAATATTTTTCGCTCCATACCTAAGAAGGCGAGAGATTTGTCGGTGACTTCCTCTGCAAAGGCACGGAAAGAAGTCCATTTGCCGCCGACAAGCGAATAAATAGGGTAGTTTTGCCCTGTCCAGACACCACTGAGTACCTGAATGGTATGGTCGCGGGAAATTTGTCCTGTTGATTTTGCGCCGCTATACTCGAGCGGACGTACGCCTGAAAAACGGAAAACGATTTGATCACGGGTTATAGAAATATCGGGAAAGACAGTTTCTATCATTTCGAGGAAGTAATCCACTTCTTCTTCTGTGCAAAGTGCGTCATCGGGGTTCTTAATGGGAAGGTCGGATGTACCTATGAGGACTTTGTCGTGGAGTGGGTAGATGAGGACGATGCGCCCGTCATCATTCTCAAAGAAGAATTCGTGATTGCCAATAGCTGCTCGAAGTTTAGTGTTAGCAAGAATCAAGTGTGAGCCTTTTGTACCGCCAATGAAACGTGCGTTCAAGCCCAGGGTCGCGTTTGTCTCGTCAATCCATGCGCCGGTTGCGTTGATAAGGAGACGAGGGCGTACATCTAAAAATTCTCCTGTTAGCTCATCTTTTAGCGTGACGAAATCCATTTTTCCGCCAGTTAAGCTGAGATAGTTAAGGGCGTGCGCATTTTCCTGTTCTGTTTCGACATCGAGGAGCATTTCTACTGCAAGTCGTTCTGGTTCTGTTATTGCGCCATCGTAATAGGTTGCTGTATAGCGTACCGAAGGATTGAGGAGGTTCCACTGTGCTAAAGATTTTTTACCCGACAGAACTTGGTGCTTGGGGACTGTTTTTTGTTTTCGCGTGAAGGCGTCGTAGAGCATTAGTCCGATTTTTATGACAAGAGCACCACGCTCGGAGGGGCGATCTAGAATATTGAAAAATTTAAGCGGAGCATTAAGTAAGCCCGAGAAGGTTTTGAAAATGGGAATGGTGGTAGGTAAAGGTTTTACGATGTGTGGGGCGTTTTGAAGCATACGATTGCGCTCTTGTACAGCTTCGCGTACGAGACGAAATTCTCCATTTTCGAGGTAGCGGATGCCCCCATGTGCCATATGTGATGATGCTGCACTGGCTCCAGATGCAAAATCGGCGCGGTCTACAAGAAGAACTTTTGCGCCGTTGAGAGCAAGATCTCGAAAAGCGGCAATGCCATTAACACCTGCGCCAACGATGAGGACATCAAGGTCTGGAGATGCTTTTAGAGATTCTAATATCTCAATACGGTTCATGGCTTTTTCCATTTTTTAGAATAAGAATATAATGCAGAATTGTACCGTATCCTGTGAATGTTGCGTGAAAACCCTCGTTAAGTTGAGTGTTTATGATAATTACGGAATATCTTCCGAGTGATATAATGCGGCAGGTAAAAAACTATGAAAACAAAACATTTATTTCTTTTTAGCTTGCCCGTGCTTTTTGTGTTACTGATAGGGCTTTCTTTTTCAGCAGAAGCCTCTTCTTCGCCACAATTTGGTCAATTTGAAACTCCGACGGCTGGCCCCGATGGGCGCATTATTTATACCGTGCGCGAAGGAGATAATTGTCAGCGTATTGCGCTGCTACATGATGTCGATATAAACCAGTTGCGCTCGCTTAACCCGGAACTAGATGAAAATTGTACCGTTGTTCTTGGGCAGAAGTTAATGATCGGCGTAGGTGGTCCTGCGAGCTTGCCGACGATTACGCCTGGACCTTCCCCTACTCCAACAGAAGTTTTGCCTACGCCAACTCCCTTTGGTGGAACAACAGAGATCTGTGTACTTTTATTTGAAGATGTTAATGGGAATGCTCTTCGCGAGGAAACAGAGCTAGGCTTGGCAGGAGGAGCGATCAGTGTAACAAATTCTTTGGGCGGTTACTCTCAGACACGTGATTCTATTAGTGAGATCGATCTGGAAACTGAAGAGCCTGCGTATATTTGTTTCGGGGGAATTCCTGATGGCCTTGAAGAATTACCTGAAAGCGAGAAGCTCCCTGAGGGGAAATACACCGTTAGCGCAGCAATCCCTGATGGGTATAATCCGACAATTGATCTTAGCTATTCAATTGTTGTCAATGCTGGAGACCGCGCTTTTGTTGCTTTTGGAGCGCAATCTCAAGCTTCTACACTTGAAGACCCGACAGTGGATGAGGGTAATGGTCAGTCAGCACTGTTGGGAATCATCGGAGCCGTTTTATTACTTGGCGGGGCGGGGCTAGGATGGTACGCAATGCGGATGGGGAAGTCCTCATCAAAGGTGAAATTTCAATAATCAAGAAAAAACACAGAGTTATCAAAGACCGGCACTTCTGTTGTCTTCTTGATAAACGCAAAAGCGGAGATGTCTTTAAGACATCTCCGCTTTTTTTACAAAAAGTTTTTCGTACTAGGCTTCTTTTTCTAGTTGAGCAAGTCGCTTCATCAAGCGGCCTTTACGGCGAGCGGCATTCTTTCTGTGAATAACGCTTTTTTGAGCAGCTTTGTCGAGATGACTTACTGCTTCCATGGTAGCTTCGCGAGCTTCTTCAACATTTCCACTTTCTAGTGCGACACGAGCGTTTTTAACTGCTATGCGAGTTGAACCATGATAGACACGGTTACGCAAGCGACGTTTTTCGTTTTGGCGATTGCGTTTGATTTGAGATTTAAGATTTGCCACAGAACTTCCTCCGAAATAAGCTTTCTAATAGACAAGCCAATATTCTACTTGATGGGCTGTATTTTGTCCAGCAGATTTAGGGGGCTGCAAGGACAATAGTGAAGTAACCACCTAGGGCACTGTCCTTGGAATAAGCATAGCCGATTCCAACTTCTGTTGCGTTGGGGTTGAGTAAGGTTGTCCCTCCCATCCAGGCATCGAAAGCCGCTTGCCCATCGCCACCGTATTCTGGGGGTTGAGCATGGATCTCTTGGAGAACAAGAGAAGCGATATAACCTTGCGCAGCGACGCGTTCCTCAGCTGTAGAACCATCAGAGCCTGTTTCATTTAAGAAGCTGTTGCAGGCCATATCAGAAGCATGGATGAGCGCAGCGGTACTGAGTTGTGCGTTTTCTGTGAGCGGGGTCAGTCCTTGTATAACGCGCTCTGTGTTTAGTAACTCAAATATCTGGGCGACATAGTCTGTATTTTCGTCATAGTCACAAGCTGCGGCGATAGGTGTTGGGGTTTCTCCATTTGTTGGAGCGGTTGGAGTTGCTGTTGCATCTGCCGGAGCAGTTGGTGGTAAACGAGTAGGTTCAGGAGTTACAAGATTAACAGGAATGATGAGAATTTGACCAACTTGAATGGCGTTGGCATTTTCCAATTCGTTGGCTTCAATGATTGCATCTTCAGTGCTGCGGAATTTGACAGCGATTGCAGCGATAGAGTCACCGGGACGAACCGTGTAATTAAGTTCAGTTCCTCTTGGCAGGTCTGCGGGAACAGATGTTGGTGTTGGGAGTTCCATGCCAGGGTTTGGGATCAGTATTTCTTCGCCGACATAGACAAATCCGCGTTCTTCAACAACGGGATTTAGTGCCAAAAGAAGGAGTATGCCGTTTCCTTCTTCCAGAGCGAATTTTTCAGCAATGGAGGCTAGAGATTCTCCTTCTTCTACAATATAAGAGAAGGGTGCGGAAGGGGTTGGTGTAAGCGTTTGGGTGGGTGTGGCAGTAAGCGTTGAGGTCGCAGTAGGCGATGGAGTAATGGTAGCCGTTGCGGTTAAGGTCGGGGTCGGGGTTTCTGTCGCAAAGAAAGCGATTTGGGGTTTATTATCTCCTGTGAAAAGCACAACAAGGACGATAATCCCGATCACGATGAGCAGGGCTGCGATGCTCCAAATAATTACTGGGCCGCGCTGTTGGCGCTTGCGATATGAGTCGATTGTGTTGCTGGCAGAGCCTGAGTTTTTATTCATATTTTTTTCCTTTCTTGCAATAATGGAATGAAATGGGTCTTTTTTGCGATTTCCATCCCGTGCAGTATTTTTTCATTCTACCTGAACTTAAGTCTTTAAGCGAGTAAGGAGATTTGTGGTTTTTAGAAAAAAGCCCTTGACCATTTCTTGGGTGTTGTGATATAAACTCGACCAAGATAATAAGTAAAGATGACGAAGAGAAGGAGTAAGCGTCGGAACTGTGTTTTAGAGAGCGAGTGATGGTGGAAATCTCGCACACAGGCTGGCGCTGAATGGGTCTTGGAATTGCAAGATGAACGTTCTCTTTTAGAGAATTAGTAGTTGCGCCGGAGTAGCCACCGTTATCAGGGCAAAGTAGTTGACGCAGTTAGAATCTGCAAGACTACGAAAAGTGAAGCTGGCTTTAGGGCTTATTGAATTTTCCTGTTGCATCACAACAGGATTTTTGTTTTAAGCAATGGGCGCATAATTTGTAAAAGTCAGCTTAAACAGGGTGGCACCGCGGAAGCCTTCTCTCGTCCCTGAGATGAGAGGAGGCTTTTAATTTTCCCCGAAAAAGGAGACGCGGTGTATGAAGAAAAATAAGTGAGCAGTATTCAGTAAACAGTGTTCAGTAAGAGCAACAAACGAAGAACTACTCAACTAAGAAAAACTATCTATCTAAAAAGGAGCACGATCATGACTAACGAAACTAATGGAAATTTTGGCGATTTTGGCGGAACCTATCTTCCCGAATTTTTGGCAGATATTTTGGGCGAACTCGCTGCGAAATATGATGAACTAAAAGTGACAAAAGAGTTCCAAGATGAACTCAAAGCCTTATACAAAAACTACGCTGGTCGTCCCAGTCTGCTTTATTATGCAGAGCGTCTGACCAAAAAACTTGGTGGGGCAAAAATTTATTTAAAGCGTGAAGATTTAAATCACACTGGTGCACATAAGATCAATAATGTTGTCGGGCAGGGATTGGTTGCAAAAGCGCTCGGCAAGAAAAAGCTCATCGCTGAAACTGGTGCAGGACAGCACGGTGTTGCGACAGCAACCATCGCCGCTTATCTCAATCTCGAATGCGATATTTATATGGGCGCACGTGATATTGACGCGCAGAAACCTAATGTATACCGTATGAAAGCCCTCGGCGCAAATGTTGTCCATGTTACCGCTGGTCAGGGCACGCTCAAAGATGCTGTCGATGTTGCGCTCGGTGCGTATGCCCAAGATCATGCCAATTCCTATTATCTGCTTGGCTCCGCTGTCGGTCCCCATCCTTATCCCTCGATGGTGCGTGATTTCCAACAAGTCATTAGCGAGGAGATCAAAGCCCAAATCCAGGAACTTGAAGGCAAACAGCCCACAGCTGTTATCGCCTGTGCAGGTGGTGGTAGTAACGCCCTCGGCGCATTTACCGCTTTTATCCCCGACGAGAGCGTTGAATTGGTTGCAGTTGAGCCAGCAGGCAAGGGCGCAGATACAGATCGACACGGGCTTGCTCTCGGCAAAGGCTCCCCGGATATGATTCACGGATTCAAAACCCTTGTTCTGCACGATGAAGAAGGAGAGATCGGAGAATCCTATAGCGCAGCATCAGGTCTCGATTATCCCGGCATCAGCCCCATTCTAAGTATGCTCAAAGAAAATGGTCGTCTTAATTTGGGCGAAGCAACCGACAAAGAAGCCGTTGATGCTTTCATTGCCCTCTCCCATCTCGAAGGCATTATTCCCGCGCTCGAATCATCCCACGCCGTTGCCTATCTCTTCCAGGATCACGGCAAATACAGCAACCCCGATGATATCGTTGTCGTCAACCTTTCTGGACGTGGTGACAAGGATGTGGAAAACGTCTTTGAAAATCTGATGTAAATCTCGGCACGCTCATGATTTGGGCTTGCTTGTACTCAATGGGCATTTATGCCCGTATGGGTGCTACCGTTAAACACAAGACCTGACAGGTTTTTATAATCTGTCAGGTCTTCGCCTTTTAATAAACCAATTCCGTTTAACTCGTCAATTTCTCCAAGCGATCAATATATTCTTCCATTACAGCAAAAGTCTCTTCGACTGCATCAGGCTTTGTCAAATCAACACCAGCCATCTTTAATGCATCCAGCGGATACATCGATGCGCCAGCCTTAAGGAATTTAGTGTAATTTTCAACCGCATTCGGGGCACCATCTAAAACTCGGCGAGAGAGCGCATGCGCTCCTGAGATGCCGGTCGCGTATGCGTAGACGTAATAATCTGAAAAGAGATGCCCAAAAGTAGACCAGACCATCCCGACACGTTCGCGATTGAAGGTCACGCTTTCGCCATAGCCTTCAGCGAAAAGATCAGTCATAAGTGTCATCATCGAATCGGCGGTTAAGGCTTCTCCTCTTTCGGCGCGTTCGTGTGTTTCGAGTTCAAAGCGCGCTAAGGTTGGCATGATGAAGAAATAACGCAGAAAATTCGACATCGCTTCTTCGATGATCGCAAT
>JABGQT010000009.1 GCA_018648685.1 Anaerolineae bacterium | reverse complement strand
TTGTGAACTATAACATGGATGCCATTTTTCCATTTTGCGCTGAGGCAGCACAGTTGGAGCACCCAAGAGGATAGTTGTCCACGGATGGGAAGATGGGGACATCACTACATTTCGGCTGATTGCGTTGAGTAGTATTACAGGTAAACCTGTTTGGTCGACATCTAAATCAATAGGGGGAAGAATAATCACCCATGACAATATTCTTTATCATGGCACTAATGGCACAGCTAGCGTTAGATTTTACGACATACAAACTGGTAGCTTGCTCAAAAACACTCGTCTTCCCGGGGCGCACAGTGTTGACATGATATCGTATTCAGATAATCAGATTTTAGTTCACACCGATGACGCCGAGTGCTTTGTATTAGATAATGAAGGAAAAATACTAGCCAATTTTCAAGAGACTTTTAAAGTCTTCCTAAAAGATGGTGATGTTTTATATATGGAAAGTGCTACTGGTATTCAAGCAGTAAACTCATCAACAGAAGAAAAATTTTGGGGTTTAGAAACCGGATTTTACTCCTCCATTCCTGTTTTTTCAGACAAAGCATTTTTCTTGAATACTTTCTCTGAAAACGGATATATTCTGTCTGTTAGCCGAGAGACAGGGAGTATTAATTGGAAAGCCATACAAAATGTGCTTAGTAACTTATACGTAACCGACGATAAGATTTACTTCGTTAGCAGTGATGGGTATCTAGTTGTTTTGGATAAGCATTCTGGTAAAGAGATTTTAAGAAATGAGTTCTCTCCGCCCTTTGATCTAAATAAGCAAAGCGGCAAGTATGTTGTAACAGGAGACCCTGCAAACAATGTACTTGTTATCGCCTTTGGAGATAATACTCAAATTACAGGGTTGATGATATTAAATCCGTAGATGGTTTTAGTAACGGTTTGGGAGACCGCCACCAGCAAAATGTAATTCTTCAAAACCCAAACAAATAAACGGTAGCAAGCCCGAATTAAGAGCGAAGCGGCTTTTCATCCCAAATAAAAAGAGCAGATTTTGTAAAAAATCTGCTCTTTTCTGTCATTTGCATTGTGCTTATTTGGCCGCAATATCTTCCAACATCGCAGTGGTGAGTGATTTCGGTCGCTCAAGGGGTTGACCGAGAGCGCGTGCCCAAACGTAGTTGGCGGTTACACCAAGGGCGCGACCTACGCCGAAGAGAACGGTGTAGAAATCGAATTTCTTGATGCCGTAATGATACTGAAGCGCACCACTGACAGCATCCACGTTGGGCCAGGGGTTTTTAGCTTTACCCTGTTCTTTTAGTACGGCAGGGATAACTTCATCCATCAGTTCGACGATTTGGAAGAGTTCATCATCAGCGAAGTGTTTCTTGCCAAAGTTGAACTGTTGAGTATATCGGGGATCGGGAACGCGCAAAACGGCGTGACCGTAACCAGGAATGACGCGACCGCTATTGAGCGTATCCCAGGCAAATTGGGTCAATTCTTTTTTGCTCGGCACGCCGCCAAATTCTTTCTGGATGCCCATCACAAAAGCCAGACAGTTTTGATTTGCCAAACCATGCAAAGGACCAGCCAAACCATTCATTGATGCAGAGAAGGCGTAGAAAATGTCAGAGAGTGATGAGCCAACCAAGTGCATTGTGTGCGCACTGACATTGCCAGATTCGTGATCTGCGTGCAATATGAAATATAGGCGGACCATATCTTCATATTTTTTATCTTTCACGCCCATCATTCTCGCAAAGTTTGCACCATAATCTGCATCGGGATCATAGAAAGGCTCTCCCTTATCGCCATATTTCAAACGGTAAATAAAAGCAGCGATAACACCCAATTTACTGGTCATATATATTGCGTCATCAAGAGCGGGTCTCCAGAGAGCTGCTTTTGCCATACCTTCAGCATAACGCTTTGCAAATTTTGATTCTCCTTGCAGACTCAAAATCGCCTGAGAGAAAAGCGCCATTGGGTGCGTATCTTTGGGCATATTGCGCAAAATCTGGAAAACATGGTCAGGAACGGTGCTGTTTTTTGCCCATTCTGCTTCCACTTCCAGAGCTTCTTCTTCGGTAGGGAATTCGCCAACCATGAGCAGGTAATAAAGACCGCCTACATAGGGTATTTCAGCACCCTCTGGTTTGGGTAATTTTTCCAAGACTACAGGAAGGGTATGACCGCGATAGCGAATGCCTTCGTTAGGATCAACAAAAGAAATATCGGTTACAAGTGCTTTTACGCTACGCATACCGCCATAGATCTGGCTAATGGTAACTTCACCGGCTACTTTATCGCCACTCTCTTTTAATAACGTGGTTACGCGGTTGCGCCAACTGGGTAATTGTGCATCAATTTTATTATGTAATATCATTAAAATTCTCCTCTAAATTTTGAAAAAGGCTACACCCTTTGACGCTGTGTAGCCTTTTTATTCTTATAGCTCAATAAGACCTTTAAGCTCTTCAACGCTCTTTGTAACCGCATCAGCCGATGCCTGCAAAGCTGCCTTTTCTTCTTCGTTCAGATCATATTCAATGACCTTTTCTACGCCATCTTTACCAAGCATGGCAGGAACACCAAAGAAGATGCCTTCTTGTCCATATTCACCATTTAGGTATACAGCACAAGGAAGGATCAGCTTGCGGTCAGATAAAATGGCTTCAGCCATTTGCACGACAGCCATTGAAGGAGCATAGAAAGCAGAACCGGTCTTTAGAAGACCAACGATCTCACCGCCGCCTTTGCGGGTGCGGGTCATAATGGCTTCTAATTTATCGGCTTCAATATATTTTTCGAGTGGAACGCCAGCGATATTCGAGTGACGGGTAAGCGGAACCATCGAGTCGCCATGACCGCCGAGAACGAAACAGTTGATATTCTGCACGCTCACGCCAGTTTCCATCGCAATGAATGCGCTCATGCGAGCTGAATCCAAAACACCAGCCTGACCAAGAACCTTATTGGCGGGCAAGCCCGTCTTTTTCATGGTCATATAGGTCATCGTATCAAGGGGGTTGGTCAAAACAATATAAGTTGCGTTAGGTGAGTACTTAATGGTCTCTTCGGCAACCGAACCAACGATATTGGCATTCTTAAGCAAAAGGTCTTCACGGCTCATCCCGGGTTTGCGGGGCAAACCAGCGGTGATAACGATAATATCCGAATCTTTGGTATCCGCATAATCGTTCGTACCAGTAATTTTTGCATCTTTGCCAATAATGGGCATTGCTTCCAACAAGTCGAGGGCTTTACCTTGGGGCATGCCTTCCATGATGTCAACCAAAACAACATCAGCAATCTCACGTTCAGCGATCCAGTGTGCAGCGGTGGAGCCGGTCATCCCGGCACCAATTACAGAAATCTTTGCCATATCTCCTCCAATGGAAA
>JABGQT010000010.1 GCA_018648685.1 Anaerolineae bacterium | reverse complement strand
TTGTGATCGTGGCAATGCTCTTTATGGCAGTTTGCCTGATCGGGTCGATGTTCTTGCTTGTCACAGAGCGTTTTGCAATCCCCTATTTTTAATAATAGACTGTCTTAAATAAAAAGAGCCGTGTTTTTGAGAAACACGGCTCTTTTTGTTGATATGTTTTTTTTTACAGAAGCTCTTCCTGTCCATCTTCGGGGGTTTCATTTTCTTCTTCGAGTTTTGCGCCAACTTGCCTTAAGTCTTTCGCCGCAATTCTGGCTACAGCCGCAACGGTATCACCACCACGCGTACGCATGAGATGAACGCCACGTGTAGCACGCCCGGCTGTTTTCACTTCATTAACCTTTAGACGAATGATCACACCTTCGGTAGACATTAATGTCAGGTGGTCTTCTGGCTGAACAACGCGCGCGGCGATGATCTTGCCAATTTCCGCAATGGCATTTTTATCCATTGTCAGAATACCTTGCGTGGCACGCCCTTTTGGCGTGTATTCTTCAAGCGGTGTTTGTTTGCCAACACCAGTTTCTGTCACCGTGAGCAATGAAGAATTTGGCTCTACAACATCCACCGTAGTGACTTTATCATTACCCAAGAGCTTGATGGCTGTCACACCCGCAGCAGGTCTACCCATTGCACGAACATTGCTTTCTGCATAGCGTAAAGCCTTCCCTTGTTCGGTGACGATGATGATATCATCTTCGCCGCTCGTCAGGCGCGCCCAGCCAAGTTTGTCATCATCATTTAATCCCATCGCAATCAATCCAGAAGGACGTACAGCAGCAAATTGAGAGAGTTCTACGCGCTTAATGCGTCCTTTTACGGTTGCCAAGGTGCAATAGGATGCCTCGTCAAAATCGGGGACGGGGATGGCAGCCGTGATGCGCTCATCCGATTCGAGGGCAAGGATATTGACGACCGAAATCCCCTTGCCAATTCGGCTTGCTTCGGGGATCTGGTAGGTTTTCTCGGAGTATACTTTGCCTTTATCCGTGAAGAAAAGAATCGTGTCCAGCGTACGGGCAGGGATCATCATAATAACTTCATCCGCTTCTTTGGTCGTATGCCCTTTAACACCACGTCCCCCACGTCCCTGTGTGCGGAAAGTTTTGGCAGCCACCCATTTAATATAACCACGTTCTGTGATCGTTACTAAAACAGCTTCATCTTCGACAAGGTCTTCTTCGTTCAAGTCGCCGGTTGCATTTGCCGCGATCTGGGTACGACGCTCATCACCAAATTTTTCTGCGAGTTCAACTAGGTCTTCTTTGATAATCGCTAAAACTTTCTTTACGTTGGCAAGCAGATCTTCATAATAGGCGATCTTCGCCATGATTTCTTTATGCTCTTCTTCGATTTTCCAGCGTTCCAAAGCGGCTAAACGGCGCAATTGCATATCGAGGATAGCCTGGGCCTGGATTTCGCTCAATTTGAAGCGTTTGATCAAATTCTCTTTGGCAGCACCAACATCTGCCGAAGAGCGGATCGTTTCTATCACTGCGTCAATATTATCAAGAGCAATGATAAGACCGTCCAGAATATGAGCACGAGCACGGGCTTTTTTAAGATCATATTCTGTGCGACGGGTAATCACCTCGCGACGATGTTCAATGAAATGTTGTAAGCTGCGTTTTAGAGAAAGAAGTTTTGGCTCGTTTTTGACCAATGCTAACATTTGCACACCAAAAGTAGATTGGAGTGTCGTGTATTTGTATAGTTGGTTTAACACCTTTTTAGGCTGGGCACCACGCTTGAGTTCGATGACAATGCTCATGCCCGTTCGATCGGATTCATCGCGCAAGTCGGATAAGGAGTCGATTTTTCCGCTGCGTGCCAAGCTGGCGATACGTTCGATCAGCGTTGTTTTATTAATCTGATAAGGGATTTCCGTGACAACGATTTTAAAGCGATTTGCACGCATTTCTTCGACATGCGCTTTCCCGCGCATTATGACGCGACCTTTGCCCGTACTATAGGCTTGGACAATTCCTTCCCGCCCGACAATGATGCCGCCAGTGGGGAAATCAGGTCCCTGTACAAATTCCATCAGTTGCTCAACACCAATTTCGTCTACATTATCGTAGTTGTCGATCATGTAGAGTAACGCGTTTGCAACTTCGTTCAGATTGTGTGGCGGGATATTGGTTGCCATACCAACCGCAATACCTGAAGCTCCGTTGAGCAAAAGGTTGGGCAAACGGGAGGGTAAAACCGTTGGCTCTTCAAGAGAGTCGTCAAAATTAGGAGAGAAATTGACCGTTTCTTTGTCGATATCAATGAGCATCTCTTCGGCGAGTTTGCCCATTCTTGCTTCTGTATAACGCATCGCAGCAGGAGAATCGCCGTCGATGGAGCCAAAGTTACCTTGCCCATCCACAAGCATATAGCGGAGGGAGAAATCCTGCGCCATACGCGCCATTGATTCATAGACGGCTGAATCACCATGAGGGTGATATTTACCTAACACTTCACCGACGATACGTGCCGATTTTTTATGTGAACCTGTCGCACGAATGCCCATATCGTGCATCGCAAATAGGATGCGCCGATGAACGGGTTTTAGCCCATCTCGCGCATCGGGAAGAGCGCGCGAAACGATAACGCTCATCGCGTAATCGAGATAAGCGGAGCGCATTTCATGATTTATATCGACGTTTTTAATCTCGCCTGCATCCATGGAAATTCCTTCTTTTCACACACAGAAACCTGACAGGTTTTCAATAGACTTATCAGAAATATCAATGCTCTCTTCACATCATTTTTTACTAAAAAGGGCATTCTGAAACCTGTCAGGTTTTCTTATTATTAGGTTCAAAATATAGCATAAAAGTCTGCTCTAATTATACCGCGAATTGTCCTATTTAACGAAAAAAAGCCTCGTAAAAACGAGACTTTTTCTGTGCCGAAGATGGGAGTCGAACCCATATGAGCGTAAGCTCACTACGCCCTGAACGTAGCGCGTCTGCCAGTTCCGCCACTCCGGCTGGCGAGAAGTATTGTATCTGAAATGGTGGTTTTGTCAAATGAATTCTCGCAAGGTGAGGTTAAATCCGCTCTTGCAAAACACATTACTCAACGTATTATTTACTTTTCTTTTTAACCACCTGAACAGGAGATTCACAATAAATAGACAACTCAATTGCTGTTTCAACAGCAGCCTCTGCGTTGTGCCCAAGATGCAGCACGGCAAGCGCAAAATCCATTCCTGCGCCAATCGCTTGATATGAGGTAACAGAAGCAATCAGCCAATGGTTAATATAGAAAACAATGCCATCAATACCGATAAAATAGGAATTTTCGATATTACTGCGATCTGTGCGTTTCTTTTTCCATTCTGAAAACTCACTCCAAAACTCTAAAATCCCCTCTTCGGT
>JABGQT010000070.1 GCA_018648685.1 Anaerolineae bacterium | reverse complement strand
AAAAATTGGAAAAAGAGCTTGCCCATTTGGCAACACATGATCCGCTAACCAATTTACCCAACAGAACCTTGCTTCAGGATCGGCTGGAACATGCCCTTAAACGCGCAGCAAGACAGAAGGACAGAAGATCAAATAATAAATGGGATATAGCACTCCTGATGATAGATCTGGATGACTTTAAAGCAGTTAATGACAACTTCGGTCACGCTATTGGCGACCTTTTATTACAAGGGGTTGCCAGACGCCTGGAAAGCGTTGTCCGCAGCTCTGATACAGTCGCACGAATGGGAGGAGATGAATTTATCGTCATCTTCGAAAATATATCGCATAAACGAGACTCCGCTATTCTTGCAAATAAAGTTCTCAATCTTTTCTCAGAGCCCTTCGCGCTAGGCGAGCATAATATTAACATTAGCGCCAGTATTGGCGTCAGTCTTCACCCAAGAGACGGTGAAGATTTCGAAAAATTATCCGCCTGCGCAGACAAAGCAATGTACGAAGCCAAACGCACAAAGAATAGTTATCACTGCTATTCAGAGAAAGAAAAAAATAATCCCAAAGCTTAAAGCAATCAGGAGGGATTTTTCAATTGGATCTTAAAAAAACATCTTTCTCAGTTATCATCATGCTATATTTCACAAAGAAAGAAGGTATATATGAGTCAAACTTATGTGATTGGACATATCAACCCCGATACCGACACCGTTGCCGCTGCAATGGGCTATGCCTGGCTGCTCAAAGAACGCGATGGCGGTGATATTATCGCTGCCCGCGCAGGCGCACTTAACCCGCAAACCGCATGGATTTTGAAACATCTCAATTTGGATGCGCCTACGCTACTGAGTGATGCCTCCCCAAAATTTGATGCCGTTCTTCGGCGTTTGGATACAACCGATCCGGATGCCCCGTTAAGAGACGCGTGGGCGATCGCGTCGCGCACGGGTGGAGTTGCTCCCGTTGTGGAAGCGGACGGGAAGCCCTTTGGCTTGATCACGGGGGGCAGTATTTTTGCCTTTATGAGTCAGACGGTGGGCACACATAGCAATAGACAGGAAATGAAAATCGCCGACGTACTTGATGCCCCCTGCCGCGAAGCCTGCAATATGGACGTACCGAAACTCAAGGCAAAAGGACGCATCCGTGATTCGCTAAACCGGCTCTTGCGCTACGAAGGGGATAACTTCTTCGTCGTTAACGACAATGGCGTTTACAGGGGCGTCTGCCGCCAACGGGATGCCCTCAATCCGCCGCGTCTGAAAATTATCATGGTCGATCATAACGAAGCCAGACAGGCTTTGGCACATCTTGAAGAAGCGGAATTGCTCGAAATCCTCGACCATCACCGTTTAGGAAATCCTTCCACCCATGTCCCGATCCGTTTTACAGTGGATATTGTCGGCAGCACCAGCACGCTCGTTTCAGAAAAGATCGAAGAAGTAGGCTTAAGCGCACCGCCAAAAATTGCCGGAATGCTTTTGGCAGGATTATTATCAGACACCCTCATTCTGACCTCTCCAACCGCGACAGAGCGTGACCATGATGCCGCAAAAAGATTAGCCAGATGGGCATTTGTACTGGGCGGACCCCTCGAAGGCGAAACCATCCAAAGCTACGGAGAACAGATCCTAAGCTCGGGCGCAGGCTTATCATCCCGCACACCCGAAGAGATCGTCAGCGGCGATATGAAGCTCTATGATGGCGGGAGTTATCGTTTTGCCGTTTCCCAAGCCGAAGTGACCGATCTCCTGCAATTGAACAAACATCTCGATGATCTGAAAGCTGCTCTCGAAGACCTGCGCAGCAAAAACGCCGTCGATTTTGCGATGCTCCTCGTCACCGATGTTGTCCGCGGCTCCAGCCGTTTATTAATTGTTGAAGAACCCTCTGAGCTCAGCGACCTGCCCTATCCCCGCCAAAGCGACGGCACCCGCCTCGCCAAAGGCGTTGTTTCGAGGAAGAAGCAGTTGTTGCCGGGTGTTTTAGGATTGTTGGAGAGGTAGGCGGCTGACGGTAGCTGGCAGACGCAAGCAGAGGTGTGTAGCGAATCATATTTTCACAATCACCTACTTTTTGACTACTTGTAGGTTAGGCTTTAGCTTTCAATAGAAGGTAGTGGTAAAAAGTAAGTGATAAAAAGGCTCTGATGGGGTTTGCCCCCCCGTTTTCTCTGGGGAAAGTAGCTGGAGTTCAACCCCAGCAAGAGCATCACTTATAACTTGACCACTATCCAATAGAATTCTATTGAAAGAGGAGAAAACAATGAAAAACTCTAAACACCTTCTCGTTTCGATGCTAATATTGAGCGCAATCTTGCTAGGGGCGTGTAATCTTGCCACTGGCGAAAGCGACGAAAATGCTGCAGCAACAGCCATCGCTGGTACAGCTGCCGCTATTTTTACCCACGCAGCAGAAACTGCCGCCCCACCAGCTCTACTTACTCCTACACCAGCCTCTACAGAAGAGTCAGTGCTTTCAGTCGAGGAGCAACTAAATCAAATTGATCAGGCTCTAAATCAGTTCTTGCTCGGCAACATCGCCTATAACGTGCCAGAGCGAATGCGGGTTGATGAAATTATCACTCTTGAACTACTGCTCAATCCATCTGCGCCTCAAGAAGAATTAAGTGAGCAAATCAGTGCAAAGGGAGAAGTTGAGAGCGCAATAATCGAAATCACACCACGCATGAAAGTTGAATTACGCGCAGAAGATGCAGAAGCCTTTGAAATTCAAGCGATTCACGATAACGCCGAACAACTCATCGGCTCAACCCACACAACCCGTTGGGCATGGCTCGTAAAAGCAAAAAAAGAAGGTACACAAAACTTAATCCTAACGGTCTATCGCTTAATAAAATATGAAGAGGTAAAGGACTGGCGAGAAGTCAAAAGCTATCAAACAGATATTGCTGTAGAAATTACCCTCGGACAGCGCATCAAGTCTTTAGATTGGAAATGGGTTATTCCCACTATCATCACAGCTATTCTTATCCCTGCTCTGTGGCGCTGGACAGATAACAAAAAAAGAGCGGGGATAAGTTAAAATAACAGAACGATTCTACTCTTTCGGGCACGCATGCGAAGCAATCTCGTTTTTAGGTTGCGGGACTGCTTCGTCAGCCTAAAGCCTTCTTCGCAGAGTTCCCTGTCACTTCAATTTACTCACGACCAAAAAGAGAGTATCACCAAATAGGACTATTTAGGTAAACTTGTATGCTATAAAAAAATATTGTATGATAAGGCATACATGAAAACATTATCCCTCTCTTTGTTAAAGCGTGGTAACCATTGAAAAAAAAGAGAATTGCATCAACCTTTTTAGACGGTTTCGACTCCATCAACTTTGCCAAAGTGGCAAGCGCTATTGACGTCCCCCCTTATTTTGAAATTCTTCCTCGACAAAAATTTCGCCCATGGCTAGAATTTCTGCTTTTTTGGCGAGTACTCAAAGCCGCCACCTCGCATGAAGCCTTACTTCTCTTTAGCTCCAGAGGTCATCTAAAACCAGAGATCATGGCTTGCGTTTTTATTGGCCTTTGGCCCAAAAAATTCCAGCCAACGATTCTCTTGTATGGGGAAATGTATGAACCTTCATCAGGTTTATCAAATCTGATAGAACGTCTGGTTATCCGCCTCGCAGACCGGGCAATTTCCCTATATCTGGTGTACTCTACCGAAGAACTCGACCTATTCCCAACACTCTGGAATATTGCCCCACAAAAAATGCGTTTCCTGCCTTTTTATATTCGCAAGGATCGCACAAAATTTAACGGGAAGAAAAGGGTCATCAAAGATCATGTTTTTGCAGGCGGAAACTCAAAACGTGATTATGCCCCTGTCATCAAAGCAGCCGAGAAGCTTCCCGAAATCAAATTCATTTTTGGCACGAAAACTCTTGAAAATAAAAACGATCTTCTTCCTAATATTCGAGCAGACTGGATGAAGATGGATGAATACGTAGCCCTGATGAACACCGCTCGCGTGGTACTTGTCCCGCTAAAAACGGGAAACAAACGTACTACAGGCTTGCTCACTGCGCTCGAGGCTTTATCTCTCGAAAAAGTGATTGTCGCACCAGATGCTCTCGGCATCAGAGACTATATTCTGAATGGAAAAAGCGGCATCATTGTAGACGGAACCCCAGAGAGCTATGTCAAAGCCATTCAATGGGCATTGGACCCTGAAAATAAGGTTGCCGTCTCGAAAATGTGTAAAGAAGCAAGGCGCTCAACCCTTGAAGTTTTTACTCTTGATAATCACTCCAACAAGATTTTGAACTTTTTCGAGCAAGCCCTAAAGCAGAGAAAGAGCAGTTCATTATAGGCTCAAAACACTTCTTTGCTCAGAACGTAAATAATCAACCAATCTCCTCTCTGGCAACTCAACATCATCATACGTTAATACCTCATCCTTGGCGATATCTCGTTTGGTTTTGCAACCCTCTGCCACACCCATCGGCAATAAATTCAACGCACGTGTAATATCCGCGTTTTCGCACTGCCCGTATAAAGTGTAATATCCGATTCCGTCCAACTCCTGACCAGCCCGAATATCTATCTTTGCAGTCGCAACCACTTCTACCAAGGGAGGCCCAAGCGACGCAATAGTCGCATCGTTTAATAAAACTGCTCTGGCAATACTGCTCGGAACTTCAAAATGACACAGATGATAGGGCGTATAGAAAGAATACAAGGGGCCTTCTCCTAGCTTATACAAATTCAGATAATGCCTCTGAATCGGATCATCAATAGTACCCAAAACGAAAACGCCAGGCCCAGGGGATACGCCAACAACGTAATCAACAATGCCTGGCCCATCTAGCAGATCATCTAGCGGATATAGAGAAATCACATCTTCAAGTGGTGTCCCCGAGGGCACTGTAGGACCATACATCCCCCTTTTTGCAACGCGCATCCCAGTCGCATTGGCTACAACGGCTTGCTCAAAAGATATTTTTGTTCCATCGGCAAAAGAAGTGACCATATGTGCTTTCTGTCCCCATTTTTTCGCAAACCCCTCCTGCGTAGTCGGGTTTCGATAAGGATCTTGAAGCCCTTTGATATTCCCACAAAGCACGGGCCTAATGCCAAGTCCCTGCACAAAGCGGAATAAATTCATCGTAACGCCGGGCTGATCGCCATCCGAGAACGTATAGATCACCCCAACCTCATCTGCGTATCTTTTAAAAAGAGGGCCTAGCGTAGCATCAAGCTCAGCATTCATCGAAACAAAATGTTTTCCATTCTTCAATGCTTCAAGCGTAACTTTAGCAGCAAACTCAATACTTCCTGTCACCTCAACAATCGCATCAATGCCACCTGCCTGACACAAGATCAAGGGATCATCTGTCACAGCAGGGATACCTTGATGTATTTTTTCTTCTAATTCCGGAACATCTGCAACCTTGGAAAAATCTTTTCTCCCCACCTCGCGATAAAGATCTTCTGCCCCCTCAATATGCCGATTTGAAACCGCGACCAACTCCATTCCAAGCGTATACATTGTAATTTGGCGCGCTATGCCCTTCGCCATAAAGCCAGCTCCAACCATAGCAACTTTTATTGGCTTGTCTTGCATATCAAGCTCTTTTAAAAGCTTATCAACGATGATCATTTTTTACCGCCTCCCACTAAAGTTTGGCCAACTTGCATCCTTTTCAGAAATTTGCTTCACGGCTGATGGCCACTTTATTCCTATTTCCGGATCGTTATATCTTAGCCCTCTTTCAGCTTCAGGGGTATATACTTCTGTAACAAGATAGGTCACTTCGGTATTGTCTTCCAGCGTCAAAAAACCATGCGCGAAATCTTTTGGAACATAGAGCGCTTGATAAATACTAGATTGTAATTCAACGCCTAGCCATTCTTTAAAAGTCGGAGAATCGGGTCTTAAATCAACAATCACATCAAAAATTCTTCCTCTTACGCATCGCACCAATTTAGTTTCCTGATATGGAGGGGCTTGATAATGCATGCCACGCATAGTACCCTTTTTCTTGTTGAAAGATATATTCTGTTGGATCACTTGTCCGCTCAAACCATGTTCTCCAAAGATATTTCCATCCCAAGAGCGGGCAAAAAAACCTCTCTTGTCTTGATGAGGCTCCAACTCAATGATATAAGCACCCTTCAGCTTCATTTCTCTAAAAATCATGGTCTTGCCCAGACTAAAATTAATTTCACCAGATCTTCCAAGGCGCTTTCCCCGAACGCCATCTTTCATTCAGGACTTCAACATCTCTCAAGGTATCCATGTTTTGCCAATAGCTTGTATGCCTATAAGCTACCAATTTGCCCTCTTGAGAGAGTTTATACATAGGCTCCTGCTCCCAGATTGTTGAATCGCCTTCAATATAGTCAATTACCTGCGGCTCAAGTACAAAAAAGCCTCCATTAACCCAGGCTGTACTTTGAGTAGGTTTTTCTCGAAAATCCAAGATCTGACTGCGTTCAGCATCTAAAGTAAAAGCACCGAATCGACCTGGCGACTGAACAGCCGTCAGTGTCGCTAATCCTCCCTGCTGCTTATGACAAGCAATCAATTCGGTGATATTCACATCACTAACCCCATCTCCATAAGTCAAGCAAAAGGTGTCATCTTCTATATAGTCTCGCACGTGCTTAATTCGTCCCCCTGTCATACTTTTCTCTCCTGTATCCACCAAGGTCACACGCCACTCCTCAAGAGCACCTCGATGAACTTCTATTTCATTTTTTTTCATATCAAATGTAATATCAGAAGAATTAAGAAAATAATCAGCGAAGTACTGCTTGATCACATCCCCTTTATATCCGCAGCAAATAACGAAATCATTCAATCCATAGGCAGAATATATCTTCATAATATGCCAAAGAATTGGGCGATTTCCAATTTCAACCATTGGTTTGGGTTTTACTTTTGTCTCTTCGCTAAGACGCGTACCATAACCACCAGCAAGAATAACGACTTTCATACGACTCGCCTCCTAATAATGTATGGCTACAACTCCCTTTTGCCGATTTACGCCCAAGCAGTTATTCGTCAATTACACCCAAACACTAGTCATTATACATATAAAAACAATAACCTTCCAAGAAACATAAGTACTGATTAGAACAATATCACTTTATTTACTTTATACCGTATAATTTTTACAAACAAAGTAATGGAGAAGTCTGATGATAAGATTTCAAAATATCTACAGCGGGAAAACCGTATTGGTTACTGGGCACACTGGCTTCAAAGGTTCATGGATCAGTGAGTGGCTGACTATGCTAGGGGCAAATGTAGTGGGATATTCCCTAAAGCCAGACCCTTCAACGGATATGTGCTACACAACGCCATATTCTCACTTCAATGAACTTGATCTTCGTACACAGATCGCCAGCCACGCAGAAGGCGACATACGTGACCCCAAGAGGGTTGCCTCCGTTATCGCAGAGCACCGCCCAAATTTTATCTTCCACCTTGCAGCCCAACCCCTAGTTCTACGCGCCTATAAAGAACCTGCCCTAACCATTGACACCAACATCATAGGGACTCTTAATCTCCTCGAAGCCGTGCGCTCCCAAGAAGCTCCGTGTATCATGGTGATGATAACAACAGACAAGGTCTACGAAAACGTCAACTGGCTCCATTCATACAGAGAAACAGATAATCTGGGCGGTCACGACCCATACAGCGCGAGCAAAGCCTGTGCTGAGTTGGTCATCTCATCATATTGGCGATCGTTTTTCTCTCCCCAATTAGATAACCTAGGCATCGCTGTTGCCCCTGTCCGTGGCGGAAACGTGATCGGTGGAGGAGATTGGGCAAAAGACCGGATCATTCCCGATACGATAAGGGCTCTTTCTCAAGAAAAAGAAGTTCTAATCCGAAACAGACATGCAACGCGCCCCTGGCAACATGTTTTAGAACTTCTAAGCGGCTATTTACATCTTGGTACCCTCCTTTACCTTAGACGAGAAGCATTTTTTAACGCAAATCTAAATGAAAAGAAACAAGCCGAAGAAAGTCTCCAAAAACTTTGCTCTCCTTTCAATTTCGGCCCATTCTTGCCATCCAATAAATCTGTTGGCACCTTGGTAGAAGAAATATTTAAACACTGGCCAGGCAAAACAGTCGACAAAACTATCCAGCATGCGCCTGAAGAATCCAGCAAATTAAATCTGACGATCGACAAGGCTTACCATACGCTCGGCTGGCAACCTAAATGGGGCTTCGAGGAAACTATCCAGCAAACGGTTGAATGGTATAGAGAATTTTACGAGATAGCCCAAAGCAACCCAGAAGCAGTCAGAAATCTGACAAAAAAACAAATTCGGGCATACTCAAAGGGGTTGAGCTACACTATTAAAAAATAAAGAAAGAAAAGAAGAAGTGCCAGAAGAATCAAAAAGGGGCGCACCACTTGCCTTTGCGTAGAACAAAAGGTACGCCCCTGCTGACCACCGAAAACTACCTATTGGATACTAAGCATCCCTTCTTCCAGTTCATAGGTATAACCATCGCTCAAGTTATCCCCCGCCTCCATATGCCGCCGGAGGTACTGTCCGCAATTGCTCCCGATCAAATTCTCTTCCACCTCGCCAATGCTCACGATCACATCGTAACCTGCTTCTTCGAGTGCCTTCACGACCGCGTCCTGATTGACATTTTGCTCATGAGGGTCAATATAGCTTTCCAAATTATTTTCTACCGCCCTATAGGTCGGGTTAAGTGGCGTGATCTTGATCAAGAAAACATCAGGGGAAAAATGCGTTTTCAACACTTCGGGGTCAAGGGGCTGTCCTTGTGCTAAAGCAAAGTTGAGCGTCACCTTGCGATCACCTTCTTCATAAAAACGTTCGCCAAAGGCGGCCATCTTGGCAAAATCCCATTTCTTCACGGGCACAAGCTCATCGCGCAACGCCAAATCTGTGGTATGGATCGAAAATTGGAATTGAAAATGCCCGCTAGAATACAAACGATTCTTGATCTCCAGCAAACGCTCAAAAAAGGCATCTGTTCCCTTCGGGGCAACACTCGAAATTGAAGGCATCAAGCCCGGGGCATCGTAGCGTTTCGGCAACTCTTCCAAAACATCCAAAACGGAATCATTTAAAGCCGGTTCACCCATCCGTGCAAACTGGATCTTAAACTGCTTCGAAAGCACGCGTCTGTCAGGATAACGATTTACCACCATGAAATCAATTTGCTCTAAGATCTCCTCGGCAGTCGGCTTCCCATGAAAATAGCCGCCCGCATCACACATCTTGCACCCCACCGGGCAACCGTGCATTGTCGAAGTCAGCAAAATCCACTTTTCATCGCGCGTAAATGGCGGCTGAAGCGATTCTACACACTCCAGCATTTTCCCATTTTCATACTCCACGATATATACAAAAGCCATATCATCTTTGCCTGTTTTTGCAACAACCTTCATAACTTCTCCTTATAAAATTCTTCAATCTCCATCGCCGCGCGCAAAGCATCACCGGCAGCGATAGCCGTTTGCCTATAGATCCCGTTTCGTACATCACCAATAAAATACAGGATTTTGCGTGCCGCAAGCTCATCTTCTTTTTGACAAATTTCTTCCGAGAGAAAATCAGCATCGGGGATACGTCCGAGCGCACCCAAAAGGAAGTTTGCTTCCTTTATCTCAACACTTTCTCGGTGACGAACCTCTACCATTAAACCCCGCTCTCCATTAAGCGTGACGTTTCTGATCTGTGCTTCCTCAACATAACGGATATTTTTATTTTCTTGCATTCTTTCAACAAGCAACTTCAACGCCCGGATATTTTCACCACGATTAAGGATCGTCACAAAATTATCATTTCGGGCAAGATTAAGGGCATAATCAAAAGCCGCATCCCCTGCCCCAACAATGATGATCTCCTCGTTTTTCACATCCAGCAGATCATAGACCTCGTAGAAAACACGGCTTTGCGCATCTTCGGCGATCAGCGCATCATCAAATTTGCGCGGCTTCGTTCCGCTGGCAACGATAGCGATTTTAGCATGATATTCATCTTTATCTGTTTTAGCAAAGAAGCTCTCGCCATCATGGCCAAGAGAAATTACTCTTTCGGAAAGAAATTCTACGCCAACATTTTCAACTTGCTTCTTGAGCAAATTTACCAGTTTGCCCCCTCTCATCCCTTGCGGAAAACCGGGATAATTCTCGACCAAATTAGCATTATGCAATAATCCGCCAATTTTTGCGCCTTCAAAAACGAGCGCAGGGATACCAAAACGCTTGAGTTGCAAAGCTGCTGTCAGCCCTGCCGGACCTGCTCCAATAATGATGACCGATGTTTTTTGCATAGAAGCGCTACGCTCCGCTCACAGGCTGAGCAATCTCTTCACTCAAGGCCAATGTCGCGAAGCCATGAGATAAATTCCGTAAAGTTGCCCGATGAAAATCTTCATTATACGTAGCTGTGCCATCGACGAGAAAAAAAACGTCTAAACCGCGCATAAATGCAGAGCGGGCTGTCGTCTCGCAGCAGAGATGCGTCATCACGCCTGAAATAACGACTTGCTTGACACCTTTTTCGTGTAAATGGGTTTCGAGATCGGTTTTATAAAACGCATCATATTGCGTTTTCTCGATAACGACTCCCTGAGAAGCATCCAGCGCGGGATGAATTTCACTTAGCAGATTCTCTCTCAAGATCATGTCTCGCCACCAGCGGGACATACTGGCGACATCATCCTCGGTGTTAAGATGACGTGTCCACACGACGGGCAAGCCGAGGGTCACGTAAGCTTCGCGCAGTGCATCCAGACGAGGCAAAATTGCTTGCGCAGAGGGAATATAGGCGTGAGAATCCGCATTTAGGAAATAATTCTGCATATCCAAAATAAGCAAGGCTGAATGCTTAATATCAAATTTGACGCGCCCACGCGGAAAATCCGCTTGCATGGCATGCGCTTTTACATCTATATTTTCGGGCGTAAAATAATACGTCTTCATTACCAAGTGATTTTACCGCGTAGAGGCAATCTCTCCAAGAGCTTAATTAGACTAAAAATGTCCAGTATAATAGAAAAATGAAAAATACAGAGAAGCTTTATAAACGAGCTTTGTGGCTCGCTATTTTGACCGTTGTCTATAATTTGATAGAGGGTTTGGTCGCGATCTATTTTGGCGTATCTGATGAAACACTTGCGCTTTTTGGCTTTGGCGTAGATTCTTTTATCGAGGTGCTTTCTGGCGCAGGAATTATTGCAATGGTTTTGCGTATTCGCCAAAATCCTGATACTGAGCGCAGTCAATTTGAAATTACCGCCTTGCGAATTACCGGAACCAGCTTTTATATTTTGGCTGTGGGGCTGGGCGCGACAGTGATCGTAAACTTAATCAGTGGGCACAAACCAGAAACGACTCTCTCTGGCCTAGTCATTTCTCTCATCTCTATCGCGACGATGTGGCTTTTGATCCGCGCAAAACGGGATGTAGGCGAAAAACTTGACTCTGCACCAATTTTGGCAGATGCAAATTGCACGCTGGTTTGTCTTTATATGTCGGTTGTTTTGTTAATATCAAGTGCCGTTTACGAACTTACGGGATTTGGTTTCGTAGATAGTCTCGGCGCGATCGCTTTGATCTATTTTTCATATAACGAGGGGAAAGAGGCTTTTGAGAAAGCAAAAGGAATTGAGTGTAGCTGCGAAGATTAATTTTTTGCGTTAGAATACCCTCATGAAACACACCCTCTGGTTGGCAATCGCTTTTCTTTTGGCTGCCTGCCAAGCCCAAACACCTTCTGAAAAAATCACCATCGTAGACGGGGAAAAATTTCTTTCACTGCCTGCTACTTCGCGCATTCCAGCAGAAATTTTGGCAGAAAATGGTATGCCGCTCGCGCCTCTTGACCATTTTTTTGTAAATGGACAAATTGCTGATCCAAAAACACCATTGGATTGTGACAATTGTGTTTTGCAAATTCGGCGTGCGATCACGATGACTCTGATCACGCCCGATGGAGAGCATACACTTGTCACTGCTGCATCCACCATTGGGGAAGCGCTCAATGAGTTTGGGATACAACTATACACAGCGGATTTTGTCGATCCGCCCGTGGGGACAGAGGCCACTGACCAATTAAGCATCACTTATCGCCCATCACGTCCGCTTGCCATTCGCGTGGACGGGAAAATCGTCCATATCCGCTCATCTGCGGAGACCGTTGGCGAGGCATTGCTCGAGGGCGGTATTCCGCTGATTGGGCTGGACGCAAGCCAACCATCCGAGTCTGAAGCGTTGCCTGTAGACGGGCAGATCCATATCATCCGCATCCGTGAAGAGATAGAATTGACCCAGACAGAAATCCCCTTTGAGATTGAATATATCGCATCAAATGAACTCGCTATTGACGAAGAAGAAATCCTGACGGCGGGCATCCCCGGCTTGATCGTGCGTCGTGACCGTGTCCGCTACGAAAATGGTGTAGAAGTTTCTCGCATCAGCGAAGAAAAACGAAATGTCCGCGAACCAAGCACGCAAGTTGTGGGCTATGGGACACAATATGTTAGCAAAACAGCCGTTGTAGATGGGCAAGAAATTAAATACTGGCGCTCCATGCAAGTTTATGCCACATCTTACTCCCCCTGCAACTCCGGCGCAGATCGCTGCTATCCCAACACAGCAAGCGGAAAAACCGTACAGCACGGCGTGATCGGTGTGATACGAAGCTGGTATAACGAAATGCAGGGGCAAGCGGTCTATGTGCCCGGTTATGGTTACGCAACAATCGAAGATATTGGTGGCGGTATCTCTGGTAAAGATTGGATCGATCTCGGCTATACCGATGCAAACTATCAAGTTTGGAGCCAGTGGGTAACGATTTATTTTCTTGAATGAGATACAGTTATCAGACATCAGACCTTAGCTAAAGCCCGAAGTCTAAATCTATGACAAATACACAAAAAATCATTCTCGCAATTCTTGTTATTGGCATTTTCTGTTTTTGCATTCTCATTGGATTCGCTGCTGCAAATCTTTGGCAAAAACCACTTGGGCCTGCATTAGAATTGCCAACGAATATCATTCAGCCAACCTTCCCGCCAACCTGGACTCCCTTTTCTGATGTAAATTCACCACCTACCCTTGCCGCTACAGGCACGCCTGCCCCCATTCCAGCAACTCCTGAACCACCAAGCGCGCTCTGTGGCGGACCCAACGCAATGACTATCCTTGCCATTGGCTCGGATCAGCGCGGTGATCTTTATAATTACGGTTTAGGCGATGTGATCCGTCTGGTGCGCGTCGATTTTGTCAAGCCACAAGTGATGATCATGTCCCTTCCCCGCGATCTCTATGTAGAAATTCCTGGCATTTCAGATCATTATGGCATCACACACGGCAAGCTCAACCAATCTTACTTATATGGCAACCCAGGTTTTGGCTACTATGATGGCGCAGACCTTGGGCCTGGCTTAATGGCACGCACCCTCGCGCATAATTTTGGCGCCCAGCCAGACAACTATATCGCCGTTAACATGCAAACTTTCATCAAAATCGTCAATGCGGTAGATGGCATCAATGTTGACCTTCCCATCACCATTGACGGACGCGCCGCCGATCAAGCTGGACGCAGCGATCTTGTCTTTTATGCGGGCAAACACCACCTAAATGGCAAACAAGCCCTGCAACTCGCTCGCCTGCGCCCCTATGGCGTTTTTGACCGCGCCAAAGCCCAAAACGAAGTCCTTTGCGGACTTTATGATAAACTCACCAGCCCCAGCGTGGTTGGCGACATCCCCGGCATCATCTCTTCTTTTGAAGACAATGTTCAAACCGATCTCAGCCCCGAGCAGATCAGCCAACTTACTTGTCTCGGCACACAACTCAAAGGCTCCGATATTCGTCTCCTGAATTGGGATGAAGGCATCTTTACAGGAACACGAGTGGATGATCCCGTCATCGGCTACACCTTTATTTGGGATGTGGATTTTGCCCTGATGCGCGAATATATCGCCGCTTTCGAACGTGGAGAATGGCTTGGTGATGCCTCTTCAGCACCTTCTGCCCCGGTAGATTATCCCAATAAATCCTTCTGCGATTAACACCTATGCCACACACAATACCTCCCTCTCTCAACACTGCTGCCCTTCTGCAAAAATACGGCTTACGCCCCAGAAAAAAGCTGGGGCAAAACTTTCTTCAAGACCCCAACATTCTCGAGAAAATTGTCGACATCGCAGAAGTAAGCGAAGAAGATACCGTTCTCGAAATTGGACCGGGGCTAGGCAGTCTAACTCGTCATCTTGCCGCGCGCGCAAAAAAAGTGATCGCCGTCGAAATAGATTCCTGGATCATTCCCGCACTAGAGTCATCTCTTGCTGGCTACGCGAATGCAGAAATTATCAATAAAGACGTACTTCAAATTGCACCATCTGAAATTATTTCCGCACCTGAGTATCTCGTCGTAGCTAATATCCCTTATTACATTACATCTGCCATCATCCGGCATTTGCTCGAAAATAAGCCGCGCGCCCATCGTTTGGTACTGACCATCCAAAAAGAAGTTGCTGAGCGGATTTGCACTCCCGAAGGCAAAAAGATGAGTCTACTCGCCTTAAGCATTCAAGTTTATGGAAAACCAGAGATCGTTGCCAAAATCCCTGCCGGAGCCTTTTACCCGCCCCCAAAAGTGGATTCTGCTGTTATTCGCATCTCGCTATATGATGAGCCACGCATCCCGACCGTCCTGCTAGATGATTTCTTCCGCCTTGCGAAAGCGGGCTTCAGTCAAAAGCGAAAAAATCTGCGGAACGCTTTATCTACAGGGCTACGTCTTGAGAAAGGTCAATGCGAGTCGCTTCTTCATAATGCTGGCATTGATCCGCGAAGACGAGCGGAAACTTTGGATTTGAAAGAATGGGGAGAATTGACAGAATATTGGAGAAAGAAAAAATGAAGCCACGTTTGCAGTAAGTAAGTGATGGCGTTCGGAGTCCGAAATCTGGAGATTTCGGATTTGTACCAGCAATCCAACGTCTGGAGATGTTGGACTCATTTAGAGAAAAACATCATCATTTTTGTATCGTTTATAAGGGCTAAAGCCCTTACTACAAAATCTTAAAAGAAAAAATCCCGATAGTTCAAACTATCGGGATTTTGAATTAGTTATTTACTCGGGCAGAGCGCCCTTTTGCGCGAAGGTCACGATACGCCCAGCGCACCATCCAAATCCGCAAGGCTGCTTCTCGTTGGATTTTGAAAGACATTTTTGACTTCCCCCATTGGCGGTCAGCAAAATAGATGGGAACTTCACCTACCCTGTAGCCCAAACTATAGGCCATGTAGATCATCTCTACAAGAAAAACATAGCCATTCGACTGGATACGGTCTAGCGGCATTCCCTCGAGCGTTTCTCGTCGCCAAAAACGGAAGCCTGTGGTTACATCACGCAATGTAAAACCAAGAATGGTGCGAGCGTAAAAATTACCAAAGGCTGAGAGCCATTTTCTCCAAATGGGCCAATTCTCATCCACACGCCCTCCGGGAACATAGCGAGAGCCAAGAACGACATCTCGGTTTTTGATCATTTCTGCCATATCCACTAAGCGATCTGGGTTGTGGGAGAAATCGGCATCCATTTGGACGAGGGCATCCGTATCGGTAGCGAGGGCAAGTTGAATTCCAGTCAAATACGCTGTGCGGAGGCCAAGTTTCCCCTCACGATGCAAGACTTCCATTTTTTCAGGATATTCAGCAGAAAGCGCATCCGCTATGTCTCCTGTTCCATCAGGGCTGCTATCGTCCACGACAAGAACACGAAGATCAAGGGGTAAAGAAAATAAAGCGGAGACCAGCTTAGGCAGGTTCTCCGCTTCGTTATATGTTGGGATTATGATTGTTATTTGCAATTTTTTTCCTAGTTTTTAAGACTTATGAGCCTCTCTTTAAGTTCAGTTGGCGTTTGTGCAACATCAGCGCAAGATGAAATTTTGGCTGTTTTAATCGCAAGGCGATTGTCCCAGTTGATAGCATCATCACGGTCTCTGATAGGATAAAAATAATCAAGAGACTGTTCTAAACGATTAACTATTCTGTCTAAAAGGGCGGGAGCTGCCTCCGAAGAAATAATTAACGCAAATTCAGCAACCGCTAAATGTCCCAAGAAACCGTCTGCGCTACCAACTTCTCTCATAGCATTATGGATCATCAGACTAACAGCACGCAATACATCATCTGATGCGACAAAGCCATAGAGTTCTCGGAAGGCTTCAAGATTTTCGAGAGAAACCAAAAGAAGGGAGCGACTATCTTGTTGAAGACATTCTGCAAGCTGCTCATCTACCAACGCGCCTTCAGGAAGTCCGCTGACCGGGTTTGTCAGTGTATTTTGTACCATGCGCTCAAGCGAGTTTCTCACACGCAGGCGAAGTTCTTGAATATCAAAAGGTTTGGTGATGTAATCATCTGCCCCTAACTCAAGGCCGTGCAGGCGATCTGCACGATCTCGCTTTTCGGTCAAGAAAATGATAGGCACTTCTTTTGTGCGTCGGTCCTCACGCAAGCGCTTAGCAACTTCGTAGCCATCAATATCAGGAAGGCGAATATCAAGAATTACTAAATCAGGGCGTTCTGCGATGCAGGACTTTACACCATCCTCCCCCCAATTAACTGTGACGACATCATAGCCTTGAACACCAAAGTAGGCATTCAACATCTCTGCTACATCAAGGTCGTCTTCAACTATCAGGATTTTTGCTTTTTTATCTGCCACAATGATGTCGCTTTTTTAGGAGGCTAATGGTTCTTTTTGAATAACAAATTCACAAACTTCGTCACCCATAGCATGACAACGCGATTCGTTTACACGGAATTCACTTCCACCTGATATCCACTTTAAGCCTTCTTGAAGAAGTCCTGTAGCAATAAAACAAACCGGTTTATCTAAGCCCGTACGCCCCCAACAAACGGGGCATTTGTGAATCGTGTAGACAAACTCTGAATCTTTTTCCTCAACAGTACTGTATTGATCGCTGATTTGAGAAAATATCTTGGCCATTGCAGGTAAACCAATCCGTAATTTTGCTTGTAAAGGCAAAACTTTGAAAGCTAAATCGCCTGCACCTGCTAGAGCGCCAAAATCCTTAAGTGCATCGGAGAAAGTTGCTCGCCCTGCACGAAGAGCCAAACCACGTCCGCCACGAGGACCATACATTTCCTCCAAAGCAACGCCTAAGGCAGAAAGTTCTGAAAAATCAAAAGCTTTTTCAAGATTGTCGGGAGGATATCCATCAACATATTGTTTTAAACCTGCTAAATTGAGTATGGCATTCAGGCCATTTCTCCCCATAACATCTTCCAAAGCCTGAATAGTAATTAGGCCGAATTTATTTGGGTAATATAAACCGCTATCTTCAATAGGACTCATGCTGTCTCCGTTAAATCAGTTTTTCAAGGTCTTCAACTGCGCGACGCATGTCAAGGAAAATCAACCCTAACTTGGCTTTTTCGCTCGCTAAAGCCGTAAGAACTGCTTCTTCACCAATAGCCATCAAAACAACAAAGCCCTTTTCGCCTTTGATATAAACTTGCTCCAGTCCTCCGCGACCTAGCTCACTGGCAATTCTCTCACCGAGGGAAAGCATTGCTGCTGACATGGCGGAGACACGATCTTCTTCAATTTCCTGTGGTAAAGCGGATGCAATACTTAAACCATCCACACTGACAATCGCTGATGCTTCAATGTCAGGAGAAGATACCTGCATTTCACGCAGGCGGTCAACCATTTGTTTTGTACGCGATTGAGACAAAAGAATCCTCCATAAAATAAATTTACGCTTCTATGAAACTGATATTTTTATGTGAAATTTAACGCTTAAAACCTGTTATGAAATTTAGCACAGCGAGATAGATGTGTCAAGTTGAAGGCTTTCTTCTAAGCTCTTTTTACCTTACAAAAACTTATCAGATTAGGCTATGAGCCGCATCACAAATCAATTTGAGTAACCCTGCAACTTATTTTCGAGCGTAACCGCGCCCTCTCGTACATATTCTTCATGCGGACTTGTTTTTTATGGGCACAAATCTTCGTTCAATTCGCTTCCGTAATATTCCAGAACTATGGGGTATCATATGAAAAGAATTCTGATCATTCTATTGGTAGATATAAATTATGACTATTATCTTACTCATCCGACACGGAGAAAACGAATATGTCGCCACAGGGCGGCTAGCTGGTCGCTTGCCTGAAATTCATCTCAATGATAATGGCAAAAAACAAGCTCGGGCTCTCGCTAAAATCTTAGCCCAAGCTCCCATTAAAGCAATTTACTCCAGCCCATTAGAGCGCTGCATGGAGACAGCTCAACCGTTGGCAGGAGCACTAAAGCTCGATGTCATTCCCCGCAACGACTTACTCGAAATCGACTTTGGCAATTGGCAAGATAAAACGCTAAAATCCCTGCGTCGCCGGAAGCTGTGGAAAACCGTCCAGAGCAATCCATCCCGTATGAAATTTCCTGAGGGCGAAACTTTTGCGAATGCCCAAATGCGGATTATCCAAGAGATGGAAGCACTGAATAAACTACATGCTCCCAAAGAGATGATTGCCTGTTTTGCCCACAGCGATATTATTAGACTAGCACTTGCCTATTATATTGGCACTCCTCTCGATTTATTCCAACGCATCGTGGTCTCGCCAGCGTCGATATCCACAATCTATCTCAGAGAAATGGGCGTGCAGGTTTTTAATATCAATCAAAGCATCTCCCTTGATTTCTCAACTCACAAAGAAAAACAAAAAAAGAATAAACGCAAATAGATTTGTCTGTCTCTCGAAATTTACTTGAAAGAATATTCGTAAAATTACTCAGGAGTTTAAGATATGCCCAGTTTTGAAATTGAACTTTCCCCCGTAGACCACATCACCACTGACGCCATTGGACCAAAGGGAAAGCGCGTCTTTTATCTCCAAGGCACTCAAGACAATCAGATTGTCACTTTGATTGCCGAAAAATTCCAGATCCAAGCTCTAGCTATCGGGGTTGAGCAAATTTTTGCTGAAATTACCGACCGCTTCCCGGAACTGAGCAAACCGTCCGCTAAATATGACGAGGGGATCATGCGAATCATACTTCCTGTGCATCCGCTCTTTAGGTTAGCTGACATTGGGTTGGGTTATGATGTCGAAAATGACTGGGTAGTATTGATTATCCATGAATTGATACCCGAAAGTATCGAAGCATCTGAAGATGATCCTACGCAGGAACCCAGGGTAGTCCGCTTTTCGTGCACGCGTGACCAACTCCAGGCGCTAGGCCTTTGGGGCAAGGAAGTTGTTCAACGTGGGAGACCGATCTGCACACAATGTGGTCAGGTCGAAGAAGCAGAAGCTCATTTTTGTGTAAAGAAAAATGGCGGGCATAAACACAATTAGAAGAAGCATGGTTGAAAACAGAAAAAACCTTTTTCTTGCAAGCTTGCCCCTTATAACCTATGACCACTCTCCAATTCGATAAAATTCTCAACCACCTTAGAAAAGGTGAAATCAAACTCGAAGGCAAATTTGTTCACGGATCCAATTACACTTTTCTCGTCAAAATCCACCCAGAAGAAGATGAGCCTTTTTTAGCAGTCTACAAACCTGTGGAGGGTGAGCGCATCCTGTGGGATTTTCCTGATAACACATTGGCACACCGTGAAGTGGCTACCTTTTTAGTTAGCGAGGCTCTCGGCTGGCAACTGGTTCCTCCTACCGTTTTTCGAGAGGATGCACCTTTTGGCTCTGGCTCCGTGCAGCTTTTCGTCGAACACGATCCCAACATTCACTACTTTAATTTTAGAAACACTGAAATTCAGACACTGCGCCCAGTGGTGCTTTTCGATTTGTTGATCAACAATGCCGATCGCAAGGGAGGACATGTAATTTTAGGTAAAGATAACCATATATGGTTGATCGACCACGGACTATCGTTCAATGTGGACGAAAAACTGCGGACCGTAATCTGGGATTTTGCAGGGGAATCGATCCCTGAAGATTTGCGCGCGCCCTTAGAGAATCTCCGCAATAAACTGGAAACGCCACCCAAGGTTCTTGATAAACTGGAAAACCTTCTCTCTCCCGAGGAGATTGCTGCCCTGATCGACCGAACAAAAGCCCTGATAGCTTGCAAAGAGTTCCCCCACCCGCCAAAAGATCGAAGAGCGTATCCTTTTCCGCCTGTTTAGAATAATATAACTGTGCCTCAGGCTGGTCTATAAGCCGCATCTTGTTCGGGGATTTCCATCCCTTTGGCGATCATCTATCTGTGCAGCCTACCTGAGATGGGGAGAGCGAGCAGCTCATCATCTCTGCTTGGCCTTGCTTCCGATGGGGGTTATCTAGCCGGCAATATTGCTACTGACGCTGGTGGTCTTTTACACCACCTTTTCACCCTTACCTTTACCCAAAGATAAAAGCGGTTATTTTCTGTGACCCGATCCGACAGATTGCTCCGCCCCGAGATTTCCTCGGCATCGTGCTCTATGAAGTGCGGACTTTCCTCGACTCTTTGAGCCGCGATCGCCCGACCAGCCTGAGGCGTAGTGATGATACTCTTTTGCCAGGCAAGCGTCAACTATGGTGTTCTTAAGCGAGAGACTTTTTTCTTCGGAACATTTTTCTTTTAGCGGTATCCAGTCTAAAAAAAGTGCGATGCGGCTTTTTATCCACAAATAATGTGCTTTTTATTTCTGTGAAGAAGTTTTTATACGGTAAAATAAGAAGGTCTTTATCGTTTATGCTTTAGGAGCAGTATTGTGAGTGATTGGCACGGAAAATATGTGATCGGCCTTACTGGAAATATCGCTACAGGAAAAAGCGTGGTGAGGAAAATGCTGGAGCATCTAGGTGCTTACAGTATTGACGCAGATGCGCTTGCTCATCGGGCGATGGCAAAAGGCGCGCCTGCTTACCAGCCAATTGTCGAGCTTTTTGGGGCGTGGGTCTTGGATAAAAACCAGGAAATAGACCGCAAAAAACTTGGCAAGCTGGTATTTGATGCACCAGATGCCATGCAAAAGCTCGAAGAAATTGTTCATCCTTTTGTCGCACAAGCGACTGATTTACTTATAAAACGCTCCAAGCATAAAGTGATCGTCGTAGAGGCCATAAAACTCCTTGAGGGAAATATGGCTTCGATCTGCGATAGTATTTGGGTGGCAGATACGCCTGAATCTATGCAAATTAAGCGACTGATGCAAAAACGCGGCCTAGGCCAAACGGAGGCCCGACAACGCATCGATGCTCAAAATCCCCAAAAAGACAAGGTGGACGCCGCAGATGTCGTGATTGATAATTCTGGTTCTTTTGAAGATCTATGGAAACAGGTGTCTGCCGGCTGGAAAACGATCAACCAAAGCAAAGCGCCTGTTGCTTCGGAGGTTGTACGTGAGGCAAAAGCCGGTGATTTCGCTGTAAATCGTGGACACCCTCGAAATTCAGAAGAGATCGCAGCGCTAATGACTCGTCTGGCTAAAACCGAGATGAACAGTAGTGATGTGATGGCTGCTTTTGGCGAAAAAGCCTTCTTCATCCTTGAGTTAGATAAAAAACTGGTCGGGTTAGCTGGCTGGCAAGTAGAGAATCTTGTTACGCGCGTCACCGATCTCCATATCAATGCCGACCTTTCCGCTGAAGGCGGACTAAAAGCGCTCATAGAAGAGATCGAAAAAGCATCAAAGTCATTACAAAGCGAGGCTGCGCTTCTTTTCCTCAATACTGAACTCGCTACGCGAGAAAGCATTTGGAAAAACCTCGGCTACGAAAAACGGACTCCTCTATCTCTAGGCGTGCAGGCATGGCAAGATGCAGCCGAAGAAAAACTTAGCCCCGAAAAAACGCTCTTTTTCAAACAACTGCGCATGGACCGGGTGCTCCGCCCGATTTAATCAAAATAAATGGGCTGGAAAATCCAGCCCATTTTCATCCCATATATTCTTGTGACTAATCTTCTTAGCGATTTACTCTTCTTTTTTGAACGTCTCGACTGGTTAAGCCTGCTTGACATCTTCCTTGTTACGTTTATCTTTTTTGTTTTACTGTACCTGATAAGAGATACGCAAGCTATGGCTCTTTTACGTGGCGTTCTCTTTTTGGTTGTCTTTATTCTTTTTCTGACCAGTTTGGTCAACTTGCCTGCATTTTCATGGCTCATCAACACAACCCTGCCTGCATTATTATTCGCAATTCCCGTTCTTTTTGCGCCAGAAATTCGCCGAGCCCTCGAGCGGATTGGGCGAGCGGGACTTATTATCTCCACGAATAATCAGAACGCTGAAGACCAGATAGAAAAGACGGTATCTTCTCTTATCAGCGCAACAGCGCGACTTTCGGCACGGCAACATGGGGCATTAATTATCCTACAACGTTTTGATAACCTTGAAGCCTTTATAGAAACTGGTGTGCGGATGAATACGATTATTACGCCTGAGATTTTATTGCAGATTTTTTATCCCAACACACCCCTGCACGATGGTGCCGTCATCGTCGCGGATTTCAGGATTGCTTCCGCTTCAGCAATAATGCCCCTCTCCTCGAGCGGGATCCTTGCTAACTCCCCCGAACGCGAGATGGGGCTTCGACATCGTGCCGCCCTCGGCATCTCAGAAGAAAGCGATGCTCTGGCACTCGTCATTTCAGAAGAAAACGGGGATATTTCCGTAGCCCAAAGCGGACGAATTATTCGCCAGCTTAGCATTGGAAGACTGGAAAATATCCTCCTTACTTTTTATCGTCCAGCGGGGTTGACGCGCAGCATAGGCATATTCGAGCGTTATCTTCCCTTCCTTTTTAGAGGCAAAAAAGAATAATATGTTTCGTTGGCTTGGTAAGAATATCGGCACTTTTTTACTTGCGCTCTTTCTCGCGATAGGCGTTTGGATCGCTGCGGTTAATGCATCTGATCCAGATGTAGAGCAGGATTACCCAACGCCGATCCCGCTCGAGGTGGTGGGGCAAGATACAGCTCTCATCATCACCA
>JABGQT010000213.1 GCA_018648685.1 Anaerolineae bacterium | reverse complement strand
ACTGTACTACAGGAAACCCTATTCATTCACGCTTTTTTTGGCGAAGGTATTGTAGAAGTGTCTGGTTTGACTCTAACTGAGAGATTGAGAAGGTTGTCCTTTTTCTCAGTCGCATCTATAGCAAGGATGCTATTACGAGGGATATATCGCCAAATCCCACCATAGCGCTTTCCTCTCATTTCAATGCTGCGATGATCGTCCTCAATGAAAATAATCTCTTGATCAGTAAGAATCGTAAGATGGGCAGGGGTAATTAGCCGCTTGAATGCTTGCTTGAAGAGAGGGAAAACGCTGTAGCTGATCTCAGGTTGCCACACCGAAGTAATTACTTTTTCCTTTCCTTTTAAGCTGGTGCGAGCAAAGTTGAAAAATTTAAAATCTAAGGGTGCCAAATAATCAAACTCTTGCCCTTTGGATTTGACTTTATCTTTCTTCGCAGGTAAGAAACGAACTTTTTCTATAAAGGGCTGAATATGACGATGTGTAGCGGCATTATAGGTAATTGTGGATGCAGCAACTTCCCCCGCCGTCGTTATCCCGGAAACGCCGATCCAGGAATATAAGAGAACATTCCCCACTTCAAGATGCCCCATCATTTTATTGGGGTATCCAATAAGCTCTATTTTTTGCTCCTTTTCTTCAAGGATATATAGTGTTTCATCGAACCAAAGAATCAGCTTTTCAGCAGGGTTAGAACGAGAGCCGCTCACTGGCGGTGCAAAAATAGTATAAGGAAATTCTTGTATATCCCCCAACAAATGACTAACTGTGCTTTTATACGCATCCGGAAGCTCATCAAAGATTTTTATCACTTTGACCCATGCAAGCATCGTTTGGCGAGCGCCAGTTAATAATTTCCCTTGCGTATTCGAGCTTTTCATTATTTTAGAGAGGGCTTGTCAAAGAGCAGGATATTTCGTTTTTTTGACAAGCCCTATAGAAATGAGTTTGTTTGCTGTGAATTGCCTAAGTTTATTTGCCTTGGCTGCGGGTAGCAACATCGAAGATCACAGCAGCAACAAGTACAGCACCGCGAACGATATACTGGAAGGAGATTCCGATCCCCATCAGATTCATGCCGTTTGTAAGCGACATCATTACCAAAGCGCCGACAATAGCGCCAGTTACCTTCCCTACTCCACCAGAGACGGAGACCCCACCAACAAAGGCAGCAGCGATAGCATCAAGCTCGAAGAGCGTACCTGCGGTCGTTGTTGCGGATTGCAAGCGAGAAGCAAAAAGGATGCCTGAGAGTGCCGTGAGCGCTCCCATTGATGTGAAGACAGCATAAGTGATCTTGCTGACATTGATACCGCTCAATTCTGCTGCATCGGGATTGCCACCCACAGCGTAGATATGTCTGCCAAGAACAGTTTTATTCGTCACAAAGTGGTAGAGTACGACAACGACTAGCACGACCACCAAAGTCCACGAAAGTCCGTTATAGCCGGAGAGCAACCAGGTTAGTCCAATAAAAAGGGCGGATACGAAGACAAGTTGGAGGAGAAAGATATTTCTCGGAAGCACTTCAAAATCATAGGATTTTTTGGCTTTGCGATCCTTTACAGCACTAATAACATACAGGATTGTGGCAATGATACCAATTAGAATGGTCAACTTGTGGGTTTCAGGAGAAAAGTTTGCCAGGAAGCTAAGATCGGGGATAAAGCCGTTACCAATCGCATTGAAGGCATCACTTGAGATGATTATTGTGCCTGTTGATTCTGTAACAACGAGGATGGCGCCTCTGTAGATCAACCAGCCCGCAAGCGTAGCAACAAAGGCGGGGATATTCATCTTGGCAACGAGGAAGGCCGTAATTGCTCCAGCAAAGGCACCTAACACGAGCGTCAGTGGGATGACGACCCAAATAGGCAGATGCCAAAATTCCATAGCGATAGCAGCTACGGCTCCGAGAAAGCCTGCCAAAAAGCCCACGGACAGATCAATATGTCGGATGACAATGACCAAGGTCATGCCAACGCCTAGCACGGCAATATATCCCGTTTGGTTGAGAAGGTTACTTATATTCCTGGCTGAGACGAAGATTCCCTCAGTCGTGAAACCAAAAAAGGCGATGATAACGAACAAGGCAATGAACATGCCATATTCGCGGATATTTTCTTTCAAAACTTTTTGAAGGTCTTTTGCAAAGGTCATTTTCTTCTCCTAGTGGGCTGTTGCCAAGTGCATGATCTTTTCTTGCGTTGCTTCTTCGATCGAAAGTTCCCCAGTGATCCTTCCCTCTGCAACAACATAAACCCGATCACTCATCCCTAAAACTTCAGGTAATTCTGATGAGATCATAATGATGCTCATGCCTTGCTGAACGAGATCATTCATGATCGTATAAATCTCAAATTTAGCGCCAACGTCAATGCCCCGTGTAGGCTCGTCCAAAATGAGCAAGTCTGGCTTTACGAAAAGCCATTTGGCGAGCGACACTTTTTGCTGGTTTCCACCGCTCAGATTCTGGGCTTTTTGTTCCACACTGGGCGTTTTAATGGAAAGAGAATCTTTATATTGTGTTGCCACTTTGATCTCGGCGTTGCTGTCTACAATGCTTTTCGGTGAGATTTCTTTCAAATTAGCGAGCGTGATATTTTGCTTAATATCCTGAATAAGAATAAGCCCGTCACCTTTTCGATCTTCTGTGACATAAGCCAAGCCTGCTTCAATAGCGTTTTGTGAATGTTTAAAGTTTTTCTTTTCCCCTTTTACAAAGACTTCACCTTTAATTTGATAATTATCGGGATTACCAAAGATACTCTTGGCTAATTCAGTGCGCCCCGACCCCATCAGACCGGCAAAGCCAACAATCTCGCCTTTTTTAACCGTGAAATTGACATCTTTCAACAGTGCTCTACCAAGCATGGGGTCAACGGCGGTCCAACTCTTGACCTCGAGCATGGTCTCCTCAGATGATTTGCTTTCACGAGGTGGATAGATATTATCAATCTCTCGCCCAACCATGTGTTTTACCAAAGCACTTTCGGTCACCTCCCCTTTTTTCGCATCCAGCGTGCAAATGGTCTGTCCGTCTCGTAAAACGGTAACAGAATCTGAAATTTCGATTACTTCTTTTAACTTATGCGTGATCAACACGCAAGTAACGCCTTGCTTTTTCAATTCTCTCAAAAGAACGAAAAGATTATCCACATCGGTTTCATTCAATGAGGAGGTCGGCTCATCCAGAATCAGCAGTTTGACATTTTTGCTTAAGGCTTTGGCGATCTCTACCAATTGTTGCTGCCCTACGCCCAAATCTTTGATCTTGGATGCGGGGTTTGTATCAAGCCCCACTTTTTTAAGCATTATATTGGCTTGTTTGATGGTTTCGTTCCAGTTTATTAGCCCCTTTTCTTGAACTTCGTGCCCAAGAAAGATATTTTCATAAACAGTCAGGTCTGGTATCAACGCCAGCTCCTGATAAATAATTGCAATGCCAGCATCTTCGCTGGCAGGAATATCCCCAAATTCTTGTACCTTTCCTTCAAAAACAATCTCGCCCGTATATCTACCAAATGGATAGACGCCGCTCAAAACCTTCATTAAGGTTGACTTCCCGGCACCGTTCTCACCAACAAGACAGTGGATCTCGCCTTTGGCGACCTGAAAAGTGACGTCGTCAAGCGCTTTTACGCCCGGGAACTCTTTCGTGATGGATTGCATTTCCAGGATGGGAGCCGCCATAAATTCTCTCCTTAGGGTAGTGGATAATGTCAGTTGTTTGATGGATGGGACGAGAAACTGCCTCTCGTTCTGGATTTTGGATGGGGTGCTGCCCCAAGCATCGGGGCGGCGTATATAGGATACTCTTCGAGCCGGGAGAATGTCAAGATATCGGTATCAAGCTCAAATCACGTTCGTTTCGTTTTTTCGTCCCATTCATAAGACAACTAAAAATTTTTCATCTAAAAACCCAAAAGGTTCAACGCATCCTTTTGGTAAAGAATATGTTGAAGAAAAAGGTTTGTCTTTTTAGTTTAACCGTTTAAAACCTTTCGGGTTTCTCAATTATAAAGGGATAGTGATGAAAACATCACTATCCCTTTATTTTTTAGTGGTTATTCAAGACCTGTGAAATCTTCTGCGGGCCAATAACCTGAGTCTATTACGGCTTCCTGAACGTTAGCCTGGTCAACCGAGACAACAGCGGAGGGTTTTGCGGGAACGTCGAATTCGCCGTTGTTGTAGGTGTGGGTCTCAGGCGGGGTGTTGCCTTCGAGGAAAGCAACGGCAGCGCTGATAGCATCACCAACGAGGGTGCGGACGTCTTTCAAAACAGTCATGGACTGCTTGCCGTCAATAATATACTGAATGGAGGCTTTTTCAGCATCCTGACCGGTGACAACGAAGCTGGTGACATCAGCGTCTGCTGCGTAAGCATCGGCGATAGCACGAGCGGTGCCGTCATTGGGAGCGAGAATGTAAACGTCGCCTTTGTCTTCGGCAGTGGTGGCTGTCAGGTTCGCTTCAGCAAGGCTCTTGGCGGTGTTGAAGTCCCAATTTGTAGTGATCTGACCGATAACGCCAGCCATTTCATCGCGGGTGAGTTCAGCTTTGTCTTGAACTGCTTCAGCTTCGCTGGAGTTCTTGATGACGAAGGTGCCATTAGCGATCTTGGGCTGAAGGACATTCCATGCACCTTCGAAGAAGAGGAAAGCGTTGTTGTCAGAAGCAGCGCCAGCATAAAGGTAAAGAGGATTACCTTCGCCTTCGGCTTTGTCTACGAGATATTGAGCCTGAGCTTCGCCGACTGCAACACTATCAAAGGTGACGTAGTAATCTACAGCATCTGTGCCAAGAACAAGGCGGTCGTAGGAGATCACTTTTACGCCAGCTTCACGGGCTGCTTCAGCGGCGGCAGCGGCGGCAGCGCCATCCTGAGGGGTAATGATGAGTACTTGAATGCCTTTGGTAATCAAATCTTCAACATTGGCACGTTCTTTGGCGGGGTCGCCCTGGCTGAAGAGGATTTCTACTTCGTAGCCAGCTTCTACAAGAGCTTCTTCAAAGCGAGCTTCATCTTGTACCCAGCGAGGTTCGTCTTTGGTGGGCAGAACGATACCGACTTTGCCAGTGATCTCAACATCAGTTTCAGCAGATGCTTCACCTAAGCCGGTGAAATCGCTTGCGGGCCAGTAACCGGAGTCAATAACTGCTTCCTGGACGTTAGCCTGGTCAACAGAGACAACTGCGGAAGGTTTGGCGGGAACATCAAAAGTGCCGTTATTGTAGGTGTGGGTCTCAGGCGGAGTGTTGCCTTCGAGGAAAGTGATGGCTGCGGTGATGGCATCACCAACGAGGGTGCGGACATCTTTGAGAACAGTCATGGACTGCTTGCCATCAATAATATACTGAACGGAGGCTTTTTCAGCATCCTGACCGGTGACAACATAGCTGCTAACATCACCATCAGCGGCAAAGGCGTCGGCAATAGCACGAGCAGTGCCGTCATTGGGAGCGAGGATGTAGACATCGCCTTTGTCTTCGGCAGTAGTAGCTGTCAGGTTCGCTTCAGCAAGACCTTTTGCGGTATTGAAATCCCAATTTGTGGTGATCTGACCGACAACGCCAGCCATCTCATCACGGGTGAGTTCAGCTTTGTCTGCAACGGCTTCGGCTTCGCTGGAGTTCTTGATGACGAAAGTGCCATCAGCGATCTTGGGTTGAAGAACGTTCCATGCACCTTCAAAGAAGAGGAATGCATTATTGTCGGAGGCTGCGCCAGCATAAAGGTAAAGGGGATTGCCTTCGCCTTCAGCTTTGTCTACGAGATATTGAGCCTGAGCTTCGCCGACTGCAACACTGTCGAAGGTGACGTAGTAATCTACGGCTTCGGTCTCGAGAATAAGACGGTCATAGGAAATGACTTTGACGCCAGCTTCGTGTGCTGCTTCAGCGGCGGCAGCGGCGGCAGCGCCATCCTGAGGAGTGATGATGAGAACTTTGACACCTTTGGTGATCAAATCTTCAACATTGGACTTTTCTTTTGCAGAATCGCCTTGGCTGAAAAGGATCTCTACATCGTAGCCAGCTTCTACAAGAGCTTCTTCAAAGCGAGCTTCATCTTGTACCCAGCGAGGTTCGTCTTTGGTGGGCAGAACGATACCGACAGCGAGTTTTTCGCCTTCTTCGGCTGCGGGAGCTTCTTCAGCAGGGGCACTGCCACATGCTGCAAGAAGGGTTGAGCCAATGACGAGTACCGCCATCAGGACGTACCAGAGTTTCTTGTTCATTCTTTCTCCTTTATAAAGTTGTTTAATAGGACAGGGAAACGTAGAGCAAAGCTAGAATTATTGAAGAATAAATCTAGCATCGCCTTAATGCAATGTTAACAAAAAATTAACCTCTCTATCCCCTCTTTTCCCCCTAATTGGATTAGGGGATTACCCCCTATCGTTCTTAGTGGTAAGATATTGAGAATAAGCATTCTTTCCCTGATTAAAGTTGAATTTCATGCAAACGATACAAATTCTATTAGCTGACGACCATGCCATTGTACGAGCAGGGATACGCAATCTGGTTGAAGAAATACCCAACGTCGAAGTGATTGCTGAAGTTGGAGATGGTCCATCATTGTTTGAAATCCTCTCTAGCAAGCAGCCTGATCTTCTCTTGGTCGATCTCAGTATGCCCGATTTTAACCCCATAAAAAGTATTCGTGAAATTCGTTTAGAAAACCCGATAATGAAGATTTTGGTCGTCAGCGCTTACGATGACGAGCCTTATGTTCACGGTTTGCTCGAAGCTGGCGTAGATGGTTACCATCTTAAAGATCAACCACTAAGTGATCTGAAGCTGGCAATATCCCGCATCATCGCCGGGGAACGCTGGGTTTCAAGCTCACTACTCCCCAAGTTGGTTGGAAAGAAAAAGCCAACTCCGAATGTACCGATTTTAACATCCCGCCAGCGTGATATATTGAAATTGCTTCAAGAAGGATTTGATAACCAGAGCATCGCAATCGAATTGAATTTAAGTATCAAAACAATTGAAAACCATCTAACTCGCATTTATCGCCAACTAGAGGTGCAAAGCCGCTTGGAAGCTGTAAAATATATTAATCGGCATCCCAAAGTGTTGGGGATCGTTGGACAAAATTTCAAAGAACAAAAGCAGGAGGTAATACCCTCAAGGCATGATATTTCCATTTTGGTTGTAGATGATAATCAGCGTTATTTGCGTCAAATTCAGCGTATGTTGGCTCGTGTTTGTCCCAGAGCGATCTTATATGAAGCCGATAGTGCTTTAGGAGCGCAGCGTTTGTCAGAAAAAATCCAACCCCAACTTGCTTTTGTAGATGTTGTATTAGGGGAAGGCGACGGCATCCGCTGTGCCCGCCGTATCAAAGCATCATCCAAAGAAACTCGCATCGTCATGATCAGCGCCTACCCGGATCGTGAGTTCCGCCGTCTTAGTATGGAAGCGGGGGCAGTTGCCTTCCTTGATAAAAAAGACCTCGATGCCCATTCGTTGAAAGAGGTTGTGGAGGATATGATTGGCTGATGCCCTAGAATCACACCATCATCTCCTTCCTCTTTTCGCTCCCCATCATGTCAAGCTCCCTTCCCAAAAAAAGCTGATAGTTTTTTTATAGTTCACGCTTATCAAGCAATGGTAAACTAGCCGCATGAAATCTACAGCTATAGCGAATCCTAACATCGCCTTTATTAAATACTGGGGCAACCGCGATGATGACCTGCGCCTCCCCGTCAACGGCTCATTCTCCATGAACCTGGATGGTCTTGCGACCAAGACGCAGGTCATCTTTCGTGAGGACCTCGCTGAAGATCAACTCATTCTAAACGAGAAAGAAGAGCACGGTGCAGGCTTAGCACGTGTCAGTAAAATTCTTGATGAAGTCCGCGCAGCCGCTGGCATCTCTTTTAGAGCCGAGGTGGTCAGTGAAAATAATTTCCCTACTGGCGCAGGGATCGCATCATCTGCTGCGGCTTTTGCTGCGCTGGCACTCGCATCGTCTAAAGCGGCGGGGCTTGAGTTTGATGAGCCAGCATTATCCGTTTTGGCGCGACATGGCTCAGGCTCGGCATCTCGCTCCATCCCTGGCGGATTTGTGGAATGGCAAATGGGCGAGGACGACAAAAGCTCCTATGCCTTCTCCATCGCCCCCGCCGATCATTGGGATTTAGCCGACTGCGTCGCTGTTGTCAACACAGGACATAAAGAGACTGGCTCCACCCAGGGACATCCGCTCGCGGCAACCAGCCCGCTTCAGGCCGCTCGCGTTGCCGATGCGCCGCGCCGTATCAAAACTTGCCGAGACGCTATTCTCGAACGCGATTTTGAGAAATTCGCATCCATAGTGGAAGCTGATTCAGACATCATGCACGCGGTGATGATGACATCGAATCCCGCGTTATTTTATTGGCAGCCAGCCACTCTTCGGGTTATGGATTCGGTACGCGCTTGGCGCGCAGAAGGTCTTCCCGTTTTCTACACGATCGACGCGGGGCCAAATGTTCACGTCATCACGCTAAGAGAAAAAATGGATGAAGTGAAGGCACAACTCATGGCGTTGGAAGGTGTGAAAGATGTGCTGACAGCTACTGTTGGTGGCCCAGCGCACTTGCTCACAGACTGATATAATCGAGAAAACAAATATCCATTAGAATGTGGCAACCTTCTTTCTGAAAACAGAAGGAAAGCCAGTAATTTAAGAGAGACTTTATGAGTGTAAATATTTTAGCAGGACTAATTTTTGTGGCCGTTTTTGGCGGTGTAATTCTTGTGCATGAATTCGGTCATTTTTTTGTAGGTAGATTCTTCAAAGTCGAAATTGAAGAGTTTGGCGTTGGTTTGCCGCCAAAAATGATCTCCCTTTTTCGCTGGAAAGAGACCGAATTTACCCTCAACTGGTTACCCATTGGCGGTTTTAATCGTTTCAAAGGCGAGAATAATCCCGAAGTAGAAGGCGGGCTGGCAGCAGCAAGCCCTGGCGTGCGCTTGGCTGTTTTATTTGCGGGTGCTATTATGAATTTATTGACGGGGATTCTCGTTTATACAATCATCTTTTCAAAGATAGGAATTCCTAATTTTGATGTTGTTCAGGTATATGAAGTAACCCCGGGATCGCCCGCCGCCGAAGCTGGCTTCCGTGTAGATGACACTATCCTGAAAATTAACGGCGAATCCTTTGATAGCGAAATCGGGCTACGCAGTATTATCGGCGATAATATGGATAAGGAAATCTCTTTTATCCTTCAGCGTGGTGAAGAAATTGTAGAAACCGTTGCCATTCCTCTCAGTAGTCGTAGCGCAGAAGAGGGAGCATTAGGATTTGTGCCCTCTTATGGGCGGGAAGAATCTTCATCTTTCCTTTCAACACTTGTGTATGGAACACAAACAACATTCCTTCATGCCCAGGAAATTTTACTGATGCCTGCCAGAATGTTGCGCGGCAGCTTAAGCCCTGAAGAAGGGCGTTTTATCGGCTTTAGAGGCATCTATAACATTTTCCAGCAAACGGTCGATGCCGATGTGGAAAGCCGTGAAGAAGAGCCTGCTCCCTCTACTGAAACGCCAGCCCCTCCGCCAACCTACTACACGCTTAACCTGATTGCAAGCTTGACAATTACCTTAGGCGTTTTTAACCTGCTCCCCTTCCCTGCTTTAGATGGTGGACGAATTTTCTTCATCATCCCTGAATTGCTTTTCAAAAAACGTGTTCCCGCGGAGTTTGAGAATGTTGTTCACGGCGTAGGGATGATGCTTCTCTTAGGATTTATGCTCTATATCAACGTGATGGATTTTGTGAATCCGGTTGATATTTTGATTCCATAGCTTTTCAAAAACAGACTTATGCCTCAAACAGAACCCTCTCTCCAGGAAGCGCTTGATTTTCTTTTAGACGAAGATCAGGGTATAGATGGTGGACTTCTCTTCCGATATACTTCCTTTTTTTCCGACTTGATTCCTGCGCAATTAAAATCGATTTTGAAAATATGGGATGAAATTGCACTACCGCGTCGCCATGCTCTTTTAGCACATCTTAAAAAAGAGCTGTCCTTTGATCTGCTCTACAGTTTTGAAGTATTAGGACGCGCACTACTTAAAGATGCCGACCCGCTTCCCCGTTCTTTTGCCATCCGCTTATTGGATGATTGCGAAGATGATAATTTGGTTGCCGATTTCCTGAAAATTGCCGAAAGTGATTCTTCTTTTGAGCCTCGTGCTGAAGCGGTTTCTGCTTTAGGAGCTTATATATATTATGGCGAGGTGGACGAATTATCGCCTGAAAATCTCAAAAAAATTGAAGATACTTTGCTTGCCATAGCACAGACTGACAAGAATATTGAATTACGGCAACGCGCTGTAGAATCTCTAGGATTTTCTTCTCGAAAAGAAGTCCCCGCATTGATCGAAGAAGCCTGGCAACGCGGTACAACTGCCTGGAAAGGATATGCTGTCTTGGCTATGGGGCGTTCTCACGACAAAGGCTGGGAAGAGCAGATTTTGGAAGCCTTGCTGGATGAAAGCGAGATCGTTCGTCTTGCAGCAACCAGAGCAGCGGGGATCATGTCACTGGCTTCAGCCCGGACGATATTGCTCACTGCGCTCAGAGAGGAAAAAGATGAAGCCGTGCTAATGGCATCAATTTGGTCTTTGTCTGAAATTGGCGGCGAAGATGTACGTGAATATATGCTTGCTTTGCTCGACCAATTCGATGAGAGCGAAGAGGAGCAAATTGAGTATATAGAAGAAGCGCTTGCAAATCTTGATTTTACAGAAGACGTGCAAAGTTTAGATCTTTTTGACTTTGACCCGGAAGTGTAAGAGGAGGTTATGGGTTTTCTTAGTCGCCAATTCAAACCGGAAATAACATCTTCACAATTTAAGTTCGATGTGATTTTCGGGTTATTTGCCCCAATTTTATTAATCGCTGTTGACCTGCTAGTATTTGAAGGCTTTATCACAGATACTCTGGTGTTTTCCTATCTTCTCGTAATTGCTAATCTCTTAGCACTTTCTTTTTGGCTATTATTCGATGTGAAATTGCACCCTTTTTTAGATGCATTAGTAGCTGGCATTTTAATTTCTGGCGTACTATACGCAAGCTTCATGACATATATTGTCATTTATTTCGCCGTTTGGGGCTCATTGGTGATAGTCTCTCTCGAAGGTTTTATGTGGGCACTGATAGGCTGGCTAGCTTTTGCTCTATTGCCAATACTTGTTGATTTTGTTTTTCTCCGTAACAGTATTCGGGCATTGTACAAATCTTATACGGAAATTGGACTATTCCAACTTGTAATTTTGGTAACTCTGAGTGTACTAGCTATGTTTTTTCTTACAAAAGAAACTTTTGCTCATCTGTATTGAAAGTTTGGTATGCACAAATCCACCCAATCTATCAAATCCATATTCTATTTCGCTCTGATTTCAAAAAAAGGAGAAACTCTGTGGGAAAGATACCTCGCATGCTCACTATACTCGTAAACCTGCTTTTATTGTCGACTCTCATCTTCGGGTTGGCCGGGCAAGTTAAGGCTCAGGAGAGTATCGAGGTCACCGATGTTCGGGTTGGGCACGATTTTGGGGAAGAGATCCGCTTTTCGGCGCAAGTAGAGACGCCGAGTCCCATTAAAGAAGTTTTACTCATTTTTCGTGATGTGAACGAAGAGAATACACGCGTCATTTCACTCGATACAGATGATGAAGGGCGTGTTAGCTATACCTACGATGCCAGCGAGCATTTGCTGCGTCCTTTTGCCAAAATATCGCTTTGGTTTCAAATCACGCTTGAAAATGGCGAAAGCAAAACCAGCAAAAAATACTCGATCATTTACACAGACAATCGTTTTGACTGGGAGGTGCGCGAAGATGAAATGTTGCGCGTTTATTGGAATAGCGGAGACGAGACTTTTGGGCTTGCCGCGCTGGATGTTGCGCGCAGCGGGTTGAAAGAAATTCAGACCCTTTTCCCTGTACCGCTCGATGAACCCATTGATATTTATATCTACGCATCTTCTGTAGATTTGCAGAATGCGCTTTTTATGGGCGGAGAAACCTGGGTAGGCGGGCATGCCAGCCCCGTATTGGGCATTGTTTTTGTGGCCATTGCGCCGGGTGAGCAAGAGCAGACTTTTATGCAGCAAAAAATCCCGCATGAGTTGGCGCATATTTTACTCTACAGATATATTGGCGAAGATTACAATCGTTTGCCTACCTGGTTGAATGAAGGAGTGGCATCTATTGCCGAGCAATACGCTAACCCTGATTATGCGCTTGCGCTGAAAAGAGCTGTAGAAAATAAGACTCTTATTCCTATCGATGAACTTTGCGAGCCTTTTCCACGCGATGCTTCACAAGCCTTTTTGGCTTATGCAGAATCTGAATCTTTCACTCGCTATTTGCAAAACAATTATGGTACAAGTGGATTGGATGATCTGATCACCGCCTACGCTGATGGTTTATCCTGTGAAGCAGGCGTGATGCACGCCTTTGACAGGTCACTCACGTATCTCAACGCAAATTGGCAGGAATCCGCTTTAGGAGCAAACCCATTTGGCGTTGCCTGGCGTGCGCTCTCTCCTTATGTTTTTCTCTTTGCTCTGTTGCTTGCAACACCCCTGATAACGGGCATCTTTGCGTTAAGAAAAAGACGGCAATAGAGATGATGGCTGACGAAAATTCATCAAGAGCGAGCATTCATATTCGCGTTTGGGGATGTGTGCAGGGTGTTGGCTTTCGCGCTTATGTGGCTCAAAAAGCAAGTTTGCTTGGCATAAATGGAAATGTGGAGCACGATCAGGTCGAAACGCATGCAGAAGGAAATCGGGAAGCCCTTGAAACTTTTTTAGTCGAGGTCAAAAAGGGACCGAGTGCTTCAAATGTGACAGAAGATAAAGTAGAGTGGGGAGTCTTTCGTGGGGAATTTAAGAGGTTTCGTGTGCGGTGGTTCTAAAAAGCAGATTAAGTAATTGATATTATGCACTCGTACTCATAAAGAAGCCCCCCTTGTCTCTGGCTCTGCTGGGGCGTTTAGGGACAGAGAAAAAGGGGAACTTTTAGAAAACACACAGCCCTATGCAAGGGCAGAGGGGCAGATGCCAAGCATTCACACCCTCTTTGCGTAACATCAGTTACAAAAAAGACCACCAGCTTTTAAAATTGGTGGTCTTTGATCGCTTATATTTTTTCTACAGGGAACTGTATCTCAGTGATAACATCATGATCTTGCTGATTGCCCGATTCAGATGGGGATTGCAGATAAATCTCTCGGTAGGGTCCATTAATTCGGTATCCGTTGCCTTCGATCCATTTGAGCAGTGCTTCGTAGGCATTACTCAGTGTGGCAAATGGACCATGATGAATAAGGGTCGCCATTTCGGCACCTTGTAGTGAGCGGCTTTTTACTCTCGGATGCTCTAAAACGGTTCCGTTCTTGGCGATAGGCTCGCATACTTCGGCATCAATTTCTGGTTCATCTGCGTGATAAAGTGTAAAGCAAGGTGCTATTGGCTTGATCTTTTTTTCGCCTAAAACTCCTTCTAACTCTTCCCAAAGCTGACCTTGTTCTGGGTAGGCGGGGATAATCTCTCGCAAGGATGCAATTTCTTGTGCATCGACTTTTTTGATCACAATATCGTAATTTGACATTTCATTCTCCTGTTCTATCTGTCTCAGCCGCGCGGCTACACGTGCTAATTTCTCTTGCTCCACTTTCATCTCTTCTTCGATTTCAATTTCTTTCAGGCGGAGCATCCCACGGAGTTGTTCTACAGGAAGGCCCTCGGCTAATAAATGAGCAATCTGATCAAGAGAGAGACTCAAATCTTTCAAGGCTAAAATACGATTTAGGCGTGAAAGCTGAGAAACAGAGTAGTAACGGCAGCCAGTAAAAGGATCGATTTTCAAAGGCTTAAGCAGCCCTATCTCATCATAGTAGCGCAATGTTTTTACTGGGACCTGGCTGAGTTTAGAAAAGAATCCAATTTTCATCATTTTTTTGCCCAAATTTGAGCTTCCTGAAGAGCTTCTTTTGAAGTATACAGCCTCCAGTAAGTGGAGAGTCAAGGATAAATTAACTTGTTTTTTGCATTTTACGCAAAGCCAAAATTGCGATGATATTGAAGAGCACAGCGCCTAGAACAACAGAGGAAAAACCAAAACGATAAAGAAAAGTTCCCAAAGGTGCGCCGATAGCGCGTCCTAAGGAGAGGGCGGCTACGTTAAAAGCCATTAGCGTGGCACGCGCAGTGGGCATCACTTCAGTCATCATTGGGACGGTGCTGACGAGGGTAAATTCAAAGGTGATATAGAAGAGGAAAAGCCCAAGCAGCGCACCAAAAGTACTTTGTCCTAAAAAGGGCAAAAGCAGCGCAGCGATCGAGTTCGCTGCCAACCCAAAACCAACGGCGCGTTCTTTACCAAGTTTATCTGAGAAGAGGGCTACCAGGCCTTCTCCGCCGAGTTCTGAGAATCCGATCACTGCGGCAGAGGCTCCCAAGGCAGCAATTTGCAAGCCGAAGGAATCCTCCAGCCAAACCCCGAAGACGAGGTTAACGATCTCATTGCCAACCGTTGCCCATAAGCCAACGCTTAGCCCTGCTATTGCGGGGATACAGCTAAAGACGCGCCGAAAATTTGCTCGGGTGGTACCACGTTGAAGCACGGTCGTTTCGTCGTTGGGGATTTGGAAGATGATCAGGACGAAGGTCACAATCCCTAAGATAGTAAGAAGAGGAAAAGGAGACATCCATCCATTACGAGCAATAAGGAAACCCATAAGCGGAACGCCAAGGATGAAGGCGAGAGACCAGCCCAACTCGGTAATGGCGAGAACGCGCCCACGCCGCTCGTAGGGTGTGCGGTCGCCAAGATAGGCTTGCATGGCAGGATCAAAGATATATTTGGCGAGGGTAGCGAAAAACATCGAAGCAAAAAGGGCGGGGAAGGTCGGAAAGATAACGACGATACCCATGCTGAGGGTGAATAGCCCTATCCCAAGCAACATGCCAAATTTGCGGCCACGGCTATCGGAAAGAGGGGCAATAAAGGGAATGATTCCGCCACCTATCGAGCGAACGGTGAGGGCAAGAGACATGGTTTCGAGGTCTACGCCGAGCGCACGCGCAAAAACGCCCAAAAAGGGATAGGCCATACGGTAGGCGGTGTTGAAGATGGTGCGGATAAAAGCGAAGAGCGCTAGCTGCATAGGGTATGCTCGTTTTCTACATATATCAGGTCGGCGTTATTCTGCACGAAAGAGAAAAAAGCGCGTGGCAAAATAGGCAGAGACCCACGCGAGTACGTTTAGCCCAACAAAAAAGCCGATAATTGTCCAGTTCCCGGAATTAAATATCGGGGAGGGAGGTGGGTGCATGATATTTTCGGCGGTAGCGAAGAAATAGCGTAGCGCGACAATATAAAGGATATTTGCAGTTGCTGTGAGCCAACTGATGTCAAGCAACCATAAACCGAGTTGGAGAAGCAATCCGACAATAGCAAATGTCATCGCAAAACGGAAGCGTGGCTCGGCGAGAAAGAGTCCATTCCAATTGGCTTGCATGGCGAGCATGGAGAGGGGCAGATAAGTGATCCAATAAAAGATGCCACTGCGACCAAGAGCCGCTGACCAACGATGAAAAAGTTCCTTGCGCATGACTAGCGCTATTAATCCGGCTAGAGCGGCGAGGGTAAATAAAAGTTCTGCGGTCATAACCCAAGCACCATGCAAATAGACAAGCCGCACGCTGGGGCCAAGAGTCGCTTCTTCGGGACCGAAGAAGGTCATTATGATAATGGCGAGGAGGGCTAGAAGAAAGGAAAGGAGGGGAGATTCTTTGATTTTAGACATAGGGTAGATTTTACCTTGATTCACCTCCTGTATTATCCAAAATGATGTTACTTGGGGGTTACTAATTTCTTGTTATGCAGTCACCGCCAAAATATAAAAAAGAAGCGTAGGTAAATTACGCTTCTGCATCAGGTAAAATACCCCTATGAACTGGCATAAAACCACCCTCGAAGTCCGTACATCTGGCAAAGGTTTTTACGAAGTGACAGCCGAGATCCGCGCGCAATTGCGTGAATGGCAAGTTAATGAGGGGATGTGCTATCTCTTTTTGCAGCATACGAGCGCATCCCTACTTATCACAGAAAGCTGGGATCCTTCCGCGCGCGGAGATTTGGAAACCTTCATGGAAAAACTGGCTCCAGAGGGAGAGCGATGGTATACGCATACGCTTGAGGGACCAGATGATGCGACATCTCATATCCGTTCAATGTTGACGGATGTGAGTATTACCATCCCCATTGATAATGGAGATATTTCGCTAGGGCAATGGCAGGGTGTTTATCTTTTTGAACATCGCGCGCGTCCGCATCGGCGACGGATATTGATGAGAGTCTTAGATATTTAAGAAGAAAACGGGGGGAGTTGGCGTTTGGTCATCTACATATCTGATGCATCTTGGATGTTTATTTGCTTTCCTTTTGTGTCCGATAACGATACAAGAATAACCCTGCTACACCCAAAAGAATGGATGTGATAATCCCATCATTGGTGGGCGATAGAATAGTTCCTGACCAGCCATTGAGCTTGATAAAGCCATTGAGAATGAGCGGCATACTCAGTCCATTGATAAGGTTGTGCAAAATAAATACGGGCCATACCGATTTACTTACTAAACGTAATTCGCCAAAAAGAATAGCTGTAGGAAGTAAGCTAAAGAGTGCAAGCACTAAGAATATGGGGATACTAAAATTTCCTATATATGAGTTTAGAATCTCACGGTCGAGAAAGAAATAGTAGTAAGGGATATGCCATGCCCACCATAAGATTCCGACGATGAAATGGTTCAGCAACGCTGGCACTTTTGCAGCTTCTAATCTGGGGGTGAGATAGCCGCGCCAAGCAAATTCTTCGAAGATATTTTTCATCAGCGAAGCAGCGAAAATAATACCGGCTGCGCTCAGGTATGCGCTGAATCCCTGTGTAGAAAATCCATCGGTAGAAACTGCTCCCATAAGGGTAGCAAGTCCAAAGGTCAGGAGCGCAGCGAGCGGATAGACGAGAATCGCTACCAGATACCACTTCCAGCCTGAGATGAGATTCAAGCCAAAGCCGGCATCCTTCCAGCCATCCCCACCAAAAGCACGCAATAAGATGCCTGAGAGAGCGGGCGTGACCAACCAGACCAACGCGCCTAAGCTTTGCAAAGGAGGTTGGGTATTGCCCGTGATTTGGTTGAGCCAAACACCCAACCAGCCGCCGCCGACCGTAAAGAATGCGACAATTATGATATTTCGAATAGTTTTTTTCATGTGGTTACCTTTTAAAGTTCTGATAAGGAGTAAGTTTTTGCTTCGATTTCTTTAATGGCATTATTGAGCCAATCGAGCATGGTTTGGCTGCTTTTGAAACCAAAATCTAGTGTGAGCATACTCAGAAAGAAAGCTCGAGGGTCCTCGGCTTGGCTGGCATTTCCTATGCTGGCTTGATAGATCTGGGTATAAGTTGCTAATTCTTCTTCTGCAATCTTGGCTTCATAATGTAGAAGTTCGAGTAATTCCTCATCATCAAGAAGACCACTAAAGAAAATCTGGATAAGAAATGGCTCACGCATATTTTGTCTGGGGAGGGGGGTGGAAAGCCACTGATGAAGCTCATCGCGCCCTTTTTCGCTGGTCTGATAGATTTTCATATCCAGCCGATCATCGCGTTCGATAACTTCTTTTGAAAGCAAGCCTTCATCCGTCATTTTGGCAAGCGTGCGATAGATCTGGCTCTGGTTCGCAGTCCAAAAATGCCGAACAGAGTTGTCAAAGGCTTTTTTAAGATCGTAACCGCTAAGGGCTTTGAAACTGAGAAATCCGAGAATGGCGTGTTTTAGCGACATTTTATACTCCTTGCATTATAGTACGAGTACTATAATGCAAAACAGATAAAGAGTCAAGAATTCAAAACAGCTCTTTCTGGTTTTTAAGCCTCCTTAACCCATATTCTCATAGAGCGATAGCCTCTCCCTATAGTATAATTTTCGCCTCTCAAAAAATTCTTTTTTGCCGGAGGAATAGATGGTCGAAGGAAATATCCGTGTTTTGGTCGCAAAACCAGGTTTAGATGGTCACGACCGAGGAGCAAAAGTTGTTGCAAGAGCCTTGCGTGATGCAGGGATGGAAGTCATCTACACTGGTTTACGTCAAACCCCGGAGATGATCGCCGAAGCTGCGCTGCAAGAAGATGTAGATGTAGTCGGAATCTCCATTCTCTCTGGCGCGCATATGGCGCTTGTGCCACGCATCCTTGAGTTGATGAAAACCAATGGCCAGGAGGATGTAAAGCTCTTTCTGGGAGGCATCATCCCAGACGAGGACATCGTTCAACTTAAGGAAATGGGCGTAAGCGGCATTTACGGACCCGGTGCTTCCACCGAAGATATTGTCGCCCAAATTCGCAAAGATGTACTAAAGAGAGCTTGAGATATTTTATGAATTTATCTCAAGCTCTTTTGAATCAAGACAGGCTCGCGCTCTCACGAACACTGACCCATGTTGAGAATAACAGCGAAGAAGGGCGCAAGGTTCTTAGTGAAATTTTCCCATATACAGGGAAAGCACACCTGATCGGCATCACCGGCGCGCCGGGAACGGGAAAATCCACTCTTGTTAACCAACTCGCGCTTTATTATCGTAGAGAGAAAGATCATCGTGTTGCAGTCCTTGCAGTAGACCCATCCAGCCCATTTACGGGCGGAGCAGTTTTGGGCGACCGCGTACGGATGCGTGACCTTTCAGGCGACCCTAATGTCTTCATTCGTTCGATGGCTTCGCGCGGATCCCTGGGCGGGCTTGCGCAGTCAACATCTGCGATGGTACAGGTTTTTGATGCGGCAGGCTTCGACATTATCTTGGTCGAAACCGTCGGCGCCGGGCAGGCTGAAGTGGATATTGCCAAACTCGCCTACACAACCCTCGTTGTGGAAGCGCCGGGCTTGGGCGACGATATCCAGGCCATTAAAGCTGGGATTTTGGAAATCGCGGACATTCTTGTCATCAATAAAGCCGACCGCCCGGGCGTGGAAAATACCGAGCGCGCCCTTAAGGGGATGCTCGAACTGGCGCACCCAACACCTCGTGTTTTCCAGCATCATGGCAGGCAGATGGTGGTTGAAGCACCAGAAAAAGATGATGAGCAGGAGAACTTTTGGTTTACGGAAGTTAAACGCACCGTTGCCAAGGATGGGACAGGAATCAATGAACTCGGCAAAGCGATTGAGAAACATGTCAGGTTTTTACGCGAAAGCAACGAGTGGGATAAACAAACGCGCATCCAGCTTCAATCCACCTTCGATTCGCTCCTCCGAGAGACTTTATTTGCCCGCTTTTTGGATGAGTTATCTCAAGAGGCTTATGAGGAGATCATGTCCAAAATCCTGAAAAGGGAAATATCGCCATGGGGAGCGGTGGAGGAGTTGCTAGGATGATAAAAAGACACCCAGTCTCTGAGCGGAGAGCTTTGCGAATGCAAAGCATGCAGTCGAAGAGCGGTTCTCGCAAACCCCGTCCTTCGTCTATAGGCTCAAAGACAGTCGCCTTCCGCTCAGGAACTGTAAGAATAGGAGAGAAATAAGCATGATCTACGGAGAAAGAATCCGCTTTCGCAGAGCCGAAAAAGACGACCTGCCCCTTTTCATGGAGTGGATCAATGACCCCGACGTGACCGAAGGCTTGACACTTTATTTACCGATGGGTTTGTGGGAAGAGGAAGAATGGTTTGCCGGGCTGGCAAAACGCCCCCAAGCCGAAAGACCTATGACTGTGGAAATCCCCGATGGCGATGGTTGGCGAGCCATCGGAAACTTGAGTTTTTTCAATATTGATGCTGTTGCTCGCTCTGGTGAAATTGGCATTATGCTTGGTGATAAATCAATCTGGAATCAGGGCTATGGGACAGAGGCAATGCGTCTTTTGCTCAAACATGGTTTTGAGACGCTTAATTTAAATCGCATTCAGCTATATGTTTACGATGCCAATATTTGGGCAATCCGCACTTATGAAAAAGTAGGATTTATCCACGAAGGACGTAAAAGACAGGCTTTATTTAAAAACGGAAAATATCAGGATATTCTCATTATGAGCGTTTTGCGCGAAGAGTGGGAAAAGGAATGAAAGTAATGAATGGTCATACACATGAAATTAAAGGCTACGGTGAGATCAAGCTCTTTGCCGGGACAGCCTCACCAGAGCTTGCGAACAAGATCGCTGAGTACCTAAACGCAAAGTTATGTAAAAGAGATGTTGTTCTTTTTCCTAATGATAATTTGTTCGTTAAATTACACGAAAGCGTACGCGGTCAGGATGTTTACGTTATCCAAACTACCTCGCGTCCTGTACAGCAAAATTTGATGGAACTGCTCATCTCGCTTCAGACCCTACGTCTTGATTCTGCTGCACGCATCACCGCTGTTGTCCCTTATCTTTGCTACAGCCGTTCTGACAAAAAAGATCAACCGCGTGTGCCTATTACATCCCGGCTTGTGACCGATATGATCGAAGTAGCTGGCTCAGATCGTTATATGACCCTTGATCCCCATGCTGGTCAGGTGCAGGGATTTTTCTCCATCCCCGGCGATGTGCTAACGGCCTCACATATTATTGAAGACTATATTAAAGATAACTTGCTGGAAAAACTCACAGACCCGGTCATCATGACCGTTGATCTCGGCTTTGCCAAAAAGGGACGCAATTATGCTGAAGGACTTAATATGCCTGTCGCTTTTATTGAAAAGCGGCGCGTTGCAAACGACTCAAACGCCGAAGCTCTTAATATCATTGGCGATGTAAACGGGCGTGATGTCATCATTGTGGATGATGAAGTAGACACAGGCGGATCCATCGCTCAAGCAATTAATTTGGCGCGCGAAAATGGCGCACGAGATGTTTACCTTGCCTTTATTCACCCCGTCTTCTCCTCTAACGCGGCAAAAAGGCTCTCATCATTAGACCTTGCAGAAATCATCACCACAGATACAGTCCCTATCCCTGAAGCATCACAAGCTCTCTTTGGCGACAGACTCACGATCTGCACTGTTGCACCACTTTTGGCGGAGGTCATTCTGCGGGCGCATGAGGGGCGGAGTGTAGGCGAATTATTTGATGAGTAGAAATGCCTGAGCTTCCCGAAGTTGAAACTATCGTCCGCAGATTAAGAACCGAACTGATCGGACACAAGATCGAATCTGCGGATTTACTTTGGGATCGGACGCTCGTGACCCCAAAGCCTGCTCATTTCAAAAAAAACATCGTTGGGCAGTCAATATCTACCGTTGATCGCCGCGCGAAATACATCGTTATCAGCTTGAGCGTAGATACCCTTATCATCCATCTGCGCATGAGCGGAGATATTCTCATCCGCGAAGAGAGCGCTCCCATCCACAAACATGATCGGCTGATCTTGCACCTTTCTGATGGGCATTATCTTGCCTTTAGCAATATGCGCAAATTTGGGCGTGCCTGGCTCACCCCAAATCCCGATGATGTCTTGGGAAAACTGGGTCCAGAACCCCTCAGCGATCATTTCACCGCCGAAATGCTCTATGAACGATTGCAGCAACACAAACGGCAGATAAAACCGCTTTTGCTCGACCAGAATTTTCTCGCAGGGATGGGCAATATCTATACCGATGAAGCCTTATATTTAGCGGGCTTGCATCCTCTTGCCAAATCTGATTTAATTAAGCGGAAGCAAGCCCAAATCCTGTGGCGCAGCATCCGGAAGGTGCTCGAGGAGGGTATCCGCCGAAACGGGACATCCATAGATTGGATCTATCGCGGTGGAGACTTCCAGAATTATCTCCAGGTTTATGGGCGCAAAGATGAGCCTTGTTTCAAGTGTGGAAGGCCTATCCAGAAAATGATGGTTGGACAGCGCGGCACGCATTTTTGTCCGCGATGTCAAGGAAATGAAGGAGCCGACTAATGGAAAATAATTGGGTAAGTATAGGCATTCTCATAGCCGTTGGGCTTGTCGGGTACTTGTTAGGGTTATTAGAAGCGGCGTTAAAAAACAGCAATAAAAAAGCAGAGCAAGAAGAGGACGCTATCTCTGCCAGCGTAGAGGGAGATGAAGTAGATGTGCCCGAAACAAAGATTCTGGAGCCCGAAGTATTGGCGGTTTTCGAGCGTATTTCGGGGGCGCTAAAGCTCCGTATTGATGGGGAGATCGTTGAATATAGATCTGATATTTCTCCTGAACAACAGAAGCGTTTGCTCAACTTGGTCGTTTCCTTGCGTCCGTGGTTGGAAGGCGTAAAAAAGGATGATGCCACAGAGCCCTTGCCTGCAGATGCAAAGATCCCTACAACCCCACAACCTCCAGCGAAAGCGCCTATTGAAATGGACCCTGAACTTGAAGATATACAATTCGCTAATTTGAGTATGGTAGAGCAAATTGACAGGGTTTTGCAAAAGAATTTAGATGGACACCCCCTGGAGAAACGGGGAATCGCATTGCGCTCTGCCCCTAATGGGAGCCTGCTTGTGCGGGTGGGTCTTGATGAGTATGAATGGATCAATGATATTCCTGACCAGCCTATTCAAGATATTATCCGTGAAGCCATTGCAGAGTGGGAGGCAAAGGCTACGCCGAATTAGAGAGATTTTTGATTTTTTAGTATCTCTCCACCACAAAACGAATGCCAATATTTGAGTAGATGATTTTCATCTACTCATTTCTTATCAGGAGACCTATGATCCTCGAAGTTGCTATTTTAGATGTAAAACCCGGCTTGGAAAAAGATTTTGAAAAAGCCTTTGGCAAAGCCCAAAAGATCATCTCTTCGATGAAGGGATATGTCTCTCATCAACTACAGCACTGCCTTGAAAAGGAAAGCCGATATATTCTGCTCGTCAATTGGGAAAAGCTCGAAGACCACACAGAAGGCTTTCGCGGCTCAGAAGAATATCTGGAGTGGAAGAAACTCCTTCATCATTTTTATGATCCTTTCCCGACAGTGGAGCATTATAAGTCTGTGTATTAAGAGTTAGGCAGAATGCCTTGCCGTATAATATTCAAAATGTAGTATTAGGCGGAAGTTTTCTCCGTCTATCACCTAGTTGAACTAAGCGCTTCGCGCAGGTAAAAGCAGGATCCTTCCCAA
>JABGQT010000043.1 GCA_018648685.1 Anaerolineae bacterium | reverse complement strand
ACTGTACTACAGGAAACCCTATTCATTCACGCTTTTTTTGGCGAAGGTATTGTCCTTAATAATAGGGTTTTAGTTGAGTATTCATAAGGGGACTTGCTCATAATTATACTTTTGGCGGGGACACCACCTCCTTTTTATTTTTCTGCGATCATATGTATGGCAATGCTTAGGGCTTGTGCTACAGCACCCATACTGGATGAGCGTCTGCCGAGTAATGCTGTTGTAATACGCACATTGGTTGTCGCAGAAAGTAGACTTCGTTCTTTCACCGTTTTGCGAATTGGCTCAAGGAGAATATCTCCCATTTGAGCGACACCTCCACCAACGATGATCATGTCGGGATTAAAAATATTAATTAAGCCGGCAAGAGCAACACCAAGATGTTCGCCTGCCTCTTCCATAATTTGCTGGGCTAAAAAATCGCCACGTTGCGCCGCAAAAGCGACATCTTTTGCTGAGATGTTTTTTGTTGAGATTTCTCGAAGCTGCGTGTTTTTTTTCTCTTTTACTGCATTTTTTGCCTGCAAAGCGATGGCTCCGCCACCAGAAAGAGCCTCGAGGCAGCCACGATTACCACAAGTGCAGATAGGGCCTTTTTCGTCTATTGTTAGATGACCGATCTCGCCTGCCGAGCCTGTTGAGCCACGATATATCTGGCCATTGATCAGCAGGCCTGCACCGATTCCGTGCCCAACCTTTATATAAGCCAGATCCTTGGCATTTCGGCCTGCTCCGTAAGCCCACTCGCCTAGTGCGCCTAACTCAGCATCGTTATTTACCGAAATAGGCAGCCCCCACAATTTTTCAAGCGTTTTGCGGATGGGAAATCTGTCCCAGCCAGGCATAATTGGCGGAGCGATAACCATTCCCGCATCAGCAGAAACAGGCCCGGGAACCCCAACGCCAATACTGGAAAGCTGAGGCAAGGTTAAGTTGGCTTCTTCAAGTAGCTCTTGTAGTAAACGGTCTGTTTTTTCAAGGCAGATTTCGGGGTCTTGGGCAATGTCAAAGGCGATTTCTTTCTCGCGAATTACTTGCGCACCAAAATTGGATACGACGACTCTTAGGTGTGTCGCACCCATATCGATCCCCGCTACATACCCAGCTTCAGGGGTAATCTCAAGTAACGTACGTGGACGTCCGCTTGTTCCCGTTTTTTTTGCTGATTCTTGAATTGCACCTGTTTCCATTAAATCGCTAACAATAGTAGTGATTGCTGAGCGAGTTAGCCCAAGCTGACGTGCTAACCCTGCACGCGAAATACCCCCAGGTGTGAATTGAATCGAATTCAATATCACATGTTTGTTAATATTTTTGACATTTTGTGTTGCAAAATGCTGAAAATAAGCGTTGAAGTGCAATTAAACCTTCTTAGAATAGTTGAGTATGTCAAAATAATAGCATTTCCAAAAAACTTTGTCAAGTATTCTAACAAAATAGCGAGCGGCTCCAAATACGGAAAGTGCATAGCACTTGTGATTGTTCCTGTACTTTGGGTTGCCTTCAATTATGTAAATGAGCGCGCTAAAAAAAGGGGGCTCGAGTGTTCCCTTGTTGTGCAGATGATGTGTCCATGCAGAAGCAGGTTTGGGACAAAAGCGGATACGATCATCATATCTCAGAATGGTGAGTTTGCTTTTGCGCTATCCAATATCCCCTTGTAATGGTTATTTGCTAAATGCTTTTTCTTGCCAAAAGACGATACTGCTTCCAAGCAAGGCTGTTGCGATACTTAAGTCTAGCACGGCTACGCTGAGCAAGAAGGGAAAGTTTCCGTGCGCTAGTCTTGATAAGGTTGTGCCCAACGCTATCATCGTAGCTAAGAAGAAAAAGAACTGCGGTCGATAAAATTGCCAAAGCTTCGGTTCTTGTAGCGCATCAATGCGAGTAAGGTTTTTTTTGCAGGCTTTTCTGAAGAGATATTTAGCTTTTAGACTACCAAGAAATATGCCAGACGCAATTGCCAGCCAAATCCAAGGCGATGTCGATTGAAGCGCGTGAGCTTCGAGCACTAATTCGCTCGCTTTGCGGATGAGCATTACGCCGCCAATTATCCAAAGTAAAATCGCTAAAATTTTGAGCGTGCGGCGAGATGTTTTTAACCTATCATATTTCGTTATATTGATCATCTTTTTACTTTATCAGAGATATAGCGAATAATGTACTTAGGTTTAGGTAGATTTTTATTATGATTCGTTGATAAATCGCTGGTCTGATTTTGCTTTGTGGACTTTTTGGCTGTTTTTCTCTAGCCAGCCTGTGCGGATATTTTCCCCGTTTTCAAAGGCAGGGATATAAGGTTTTAGGTCAAGCAGTGGAGTTCCGTCGAGAACATCTATCTGCTCAATATAAACATGATTCCCTTCGATGCGTTCCAGCCTGACAAGCGACAAGCCAATCGAATTTGGTCTTCTTGGCGCGCGTGTGGCAAAGACGCCACGAGGTACTGTGTCTAAAAAAGGGGTCACTGTCAATTTTGCTTGGTACGCTTTATGTAAATGGTAGATCAAATAAATATGCGAAAAGCCTTCTAAATCTTTTAGACCTTCAGCGAACTCGGGATATATCTCCAGATAACCAGATACACTGCTTTCGCTAGTCGGTTGGATGGGCATCCCGTTCAATTCTGTGAAGGGGCTGTGGATGACGCCGATGGGCGTATAGCTGATCTTCATTAGAATTCCCCGTAGATTTGATCTGGGGCTAGAATTTGATTGAATTGTGGACGCAGCTCTCGGCGCGCCCAATCGCATAGATGGCAGGCATCTGCGTAATTCTGCTGTGGAGATAACTGATACTGTGCTGCTAATTCAGCTGGGCCACTTTTTAGAAGAACGCCGGTAATGGGATGAGCATCTGGGTTATAAGTTGCGCAAATTTCATTGATGGAAGTCTCAAAAAGGTTGCCGATCGAGATTCCCTGGCAGATATGCATATGACCAAAGGGATCAATATGAACGCGCCCCGGCTCACGTAGGTCTTCATAAGGACATTTTGTAAATGATTGCCAAGGGTGTCCTTTAGCGCACTCCGCCAGTTTTGCCGCCGCACGCCCCTGGTATTTAATGCCTGACATGCCTTCCGGGAGTTGCCCAACGCCGCTTTCGGCAGAGCCATCTTCTGGTTGGGCAATGCTGATAAAACCCAGTGAAATCCCTAGTTCCTGCGCAGCCTCTTGCGCGTTTTGGGCTTGTCGACTAAGTTCCTCATCGTAATGATAGAGATCGCTGCTGACAGAGATACTGTCTAGTATGCCAACAAAAGGACGCAACCATTCGAGTGCATCTTTTTGGGTTGTGGCCCAGTATCCGTTTGAAACGATCCCTGTCTCAAAACCGAGCTCTTTTGCGAGCTGAATGCCTTTGAGTAGGATGGGATAGTAGAGAAAGGGTTCGCCGCCCTCGAAATAGATCGATTTGATTGAGTTATGCTCCCGGGCTTGCCGTAGAATATCCTTGATTTGCGCCAAGGTCATCGTGCCACTTTGCCAAGGGCTGCCCCAGAGAAAACAATGGTCGCATTCAAAATTGCATTTGTAGGTGAGTAGCAGGTGTAAGCCGGTTAATTGCATGAGGCACTCCTTAAAGATCAGAGATCAAATAATATGCAAGTTTCTAGCGGAGGCAGTTTATTTTCTTCGTACCTTTAGTATAGCAATTTTCGTCGAGTGATTAAAGGGGCTTGGGTCGACTGGCGGTACTCCGACGCGCGTTTTTTCGTAACCAGTAAAATCTTCGGGTACAAGGATAAATTTTTCGATTGTCAAGTACCCATCTTCACAAAGTTCTTCGAGTGTTTTTATATAGTCCGCGCCGCTAACAAAAAGAGCATTGTTAATCGCGACCAAATATCCGCCATCATTTATCAGTGGGCGAACCTTGTTTATCAGTCGTGCGCTATTTAGGGCAAGGTCAACCCGCCCCTTACTCGTTTCAGCAAAAAAAGGAGGGTCAAGGAAAACGCAATCAAAAAGCTCTTCAGTGCGTTTGAACTTGTTGACTTGCGTCCAAAAATCGCCTGTCTGAAAATCTTTTTTGTGGATAGGGAAACCGTTCAGGGTATAAGATGTTTTGCCCACATTCAGAAATTTACGGCTCAGATCCGTTTGTACGACCCGCTCTGCACTCGCGGCTTGAGAGGCAACCCCTAAGCTCCCGGTGTAAGCAAAAGTGTTTAGTACTTGTTTTCCATGCAGATTTTCAATTGTCCACTTGCGCAAACTGCGTGTATCCAAATAAAGGCTCGCATCTCGATTCATCGTCAGATCAAGAGCATACCAAATCCCATGTTCACGGATTCGATCATCTGCTTTTTCGCCGAAAATGAAAACGCCATTTTTTTTCTGCGAGCTTTCTCCCTTGCGCGTTTTGACGATGATCGCCTTTAGCCAATCAAATTCTTTGAGCAAAAGCTCTTTCGCTATATGGACAAATTTCTCGCCCTCGGTAGGGGAGTCTGCATAGTTGTGAATGACCGCCGTGCGTGCGTAGAGATCAATTGCAATATCTGAATTTCCTTCCAGAAAACCATTAAAAAGACGAAAAGCAGATTGATGCTTTTCGTCGAAGAGGTCTACGCGAGCAGATATGGCTTTTTGTAGGGCAGGAAGAAAATTTACAGACATTTTGAAAAAGGCGTACTCATTTAATACCAGAATGCAGGAAGCTTTGAATAAATCTGCGCTGGAAGATCAGGAAGGTGATGAAGAGAGGGGCTATCACCATTAAAGTTGCCGCAGAGAGCAATGACCACTGTGCGCCAATCTCTCCGAGTTGGGTAAAGCGCACGAGACCAGCCGTTAACGGGCGGGCTTTGTCGCTTTGGGTGATGATGAGGGGCCAGAGAAATTCGTTCCAGTGCCAGGTGGCGGAAGAAAGTCCAAAGGCAACTAACGATGGGATAGACGGAGGCAAGTAGACGTAAAGGATGAGCTGCCACCACGAGCATCCGTCGATGATGCCGGCATCCACCAAATCACGTGGGACAGCGCGAAAGGCTTGTAACATCAGAAAGGTGCCAAAAGCAGAGCCAAAATAGGGGATGGCGATGGCGAGACGGGTATCAAATAATCCCATCCAGCGGATTGTGGCGAAGTTGGGGGCGAGGAGCGCGGAGGTGGGAATCATCATTTGGAGCAGGACGAAGAAAAATATCCAGCGTTTTCCGATAAATTCGTAGTTTGCGAAGGCAAATCCTGCCAGTACGATGGTGAGGAGTTGCACCGCTAAGATGATGACGACGATGACGATGGTGTTGATGTAATACTGCCCAAAAGGAGCGAGCGACCATGCGTGCGCGTAATTTTCAAAGGTGAGGGTGCTACCGAACCAAATATCGCCGCGACTAATGGGTTCGTTCGCGGGACGAAGAGATGCAATTAATGCCCAGATAACGGGAACTGACCAAATTAGAGCTAAGGCGGTTGAGAAGATATTGAGAATCCAGCGTCCGAGGTCTTTGAGAAGGTGGCGGGCGGGGAATGTTACTGTGGTCATTTTATGCCTCCTTCCGTTCAGATGTGAGGAAGTTGGTGATGGTGAAGAAGAGTAGGATAATTACAAAAATGACTGTAATAGCCGCCGAAATGCCAATATCTTGATTTTCGAAGCGTTGTAGCCAAAGTTCAAAAAGGAGCAAAGAGCTGGCGCGGCTGGGACCGCCGCTAGTGAGCACGAAAACATGATCGATTGTGCGGAAAGAGTCGATAAAAGCGATAATGGTGATGAAAACGGTCGTGCGACGCAAAAGCGGAAAGGTGATTTTCCAGAGCGTTTGCCAAGAATTTGCACCATCTAGCGCGGCGGCTTCATAAACATCACTGGGGAGGTTTTGAATGCCTGCGAGATAAAAAATCATATAATAGCCAGAATTTTTCCAGATTGCAACGATGATGACGGAGAGCAAAGCCAAGTTGGGATTCCCCGTCCAGTTTTCGGCACCACTATAGCCCAAAAAGCGGAGAGAAGAGTTGAAGAGTCCGTAATTGGGGGTGAAAAAGAAGAGCCAAATTGTTGCCGCACTGACCATCGGCAAGACCATTGGGTGAAAAAATGCCAAACGTAGCAAGCCCACGTTGCGGACTTTGCGATTGACCATTAGCGCAAAAAATAAAGCCAGAATAATGCTAATCGGCACAGTGCCGAGAATATAAGAAAGAGTGTTTTTGATAACCAGCAAAAAATACTGATCGTTAAAAAGGTCTATATAATTCTGAATCCCCACAAATATTGGCTCGCGGAAACGAGCGATATTCATCCGTTGACGAAAAAAGCTCTGGTATGTTGACAGTAACACGGGCCATGCTGTAAACAAGGCAACAAAAATTGCCGTAGGAAGGATGAGTATATAAGGCAGGAGATTTTTCTTGGGTTTTGAGATTTCTGTTGCCATAAGTTAATGTCTTCCAGTTTTTCTTTTAGGTTAGACTCTATCGGGAGTAAGATTTTCAATCGCTAATCCTCGCAAATCTTCGTGAAGAAAATAAAAAATTAGTGAGGATTGGCGAAAATTAGCGGTTCTAAAACCTGAGATTTCTAAGTCGGTTTTTATTTCCAATAGAGTCTATTATATGAAACCTGACAGGTCTTCAAGGCCTGTCAGGTTTTTGAAACGGAATACTGTTTTTAGCGAATTACTCGCAGAAATCTACCAATGCGGCATCTGCTTCGGCTTGTGCGGCGGTCATTGCTTCATCAGCGGTCATTTCACCATTATAGGCGCGTTGGAGATAATCGTGGGAGATGCCACGAACTGCACCTAAGTTCTGAGTTGCCAATTCTGCGCCACCAAAATTCAAAGCGTCGCGAGCGGAGAGGGCTTGGGGCACTTCGGCGGTGTGCGCTAACATCGCTTCTGTGTCATAAGAGCTAAAGCTGCTGGCGATATAGCCGGTGTTGATGCTGTAATCGGCTACATATTCGGGGCTAGTGATGAATTCAACAAAGAGCCAAGCGGCATCTTGTTGCTCTTGGGGCGCACCACTCATAATGTAGAAGTTTCCGCCACCGGGAACGGCGGAGATAGCACCATCTTCTTTGCCGGGGATGCCCATCAAGCCAACTTCAAATCCAGCTTGTTCGACGATGCCTTTCAAGCTGCCAGATGAATGGATAATCATCGCGGTTGAGCCGCTGGAGAAATCGGTTGGGGCTGTTCCCCAGACGCCCTGAACACCAGCGGGCATTGCGCCATATTCTGCGGAGAGATCAATATAGAATTGGATAGCATCAATCACTGCTGGGTTATTGAAGACAACGGAGCAATCATCGGTTAGGATGTTTTGTCCTGCGCCGATGGCGAGGGGCTGGAAGAGCCAATAGGGCCAACCGGAGGGATATTGAAGACCCCAGTTGGTCACATCGCCGTCTGTGGTGGTGAGTGTTTGAGCGGCGGCTGCCCAGTTTTCCCAATTAGTGGGAGCTTCAAGACCGGCTTCTGCGAACATATCCATGTTGTAATACATGACGGTTGCGCTGCGTTGGAAAGGAATGCTCCAAAGCTGATCGTAGGCATAAGAGTTATCAAGAAATACGGGCAGGAAATCGGCAATATAAGCATCGCCATTTTCCATTGCGTCAACGTAGCCATCGAGCGGGGCGATGTAGTCAGCGTTGGTCAAATCGTAGAGAGCAGTTGCCAGCATTACGGCTAAGGCAGGAGGTTCTCCGCCGCCGTCAATCGTGGTTTGGATTGCAGTCTGCACATCGCCGTAGCCACCAGAGAAAACTGGTTCAACGGTGATGTAGGGATATTCTGCTTGGAAATCTTCAACATAGCCATTCAGGATTTCGGCGATAGGTGCGTCCACAGCAACCGGGTAGAAGACCTGGAAGGTGACAGGATCCATAGTCTCTTCAACGAGAGCCTCTTCCTCAGCAGGTGCTGCCTCTTCAGCGGGAGCAGGTTTCTCTACAGGAGCGGCTTCTTCCTCTGGAGCGGGTGCGGGGGCTGCTGCAGGAGCGCAGGCGGATAATCCCATTAATAGCACCATTAGAATAAGAAATAATTTTTTCGTCATGTTTCTTTCTCCTTTTTCTCTATTTGAGAAAACTTTTACTTTGCGCGGACCATCCGCACAATATTTAACTCCACAATATCCGAATTAAAGCAGATTTTGCTATAAGTGACGGGCTGATTATCTGTGGCGAAGATGGTGGAACGAACGCTAAGAATCGGCGCACCTTCGTCTAATTCGAGATATTGTGAAAGGTCAAAACTAAGGGCTGCGGCGCGAATGCTGGATTGAATTTGATGCAACGAGGTTGGCAAAGACGCAGCGAGAAACTCGACCATATTGCCGTCGAAGGCATCCCAATTTTGAACAGCGGCATCAGCGTATGGCGCGATATAGTCTTCAATATGGATGACGGGCTGCTCGTCAGCGAGAACAATTCGCTTGACACAGCGCAATTCTTGGGAGGGGGATGTCGAAAGGACATCAGAAATATCGACTTGGACATTGACATAGCCCATCGATAAAGTTTTGAAGTCCGGCGTATAGCCACCATCTTTGATGATTTGCGCAAAAGGCAAAAACTCATTCAGAGAATCTCGAATAAGAGATGAATTCGCCACAAAAGTGCCAATGCCGTGCCTGCGCACGATCACGCCTTCGCTTTCCAGAGAAATATAGGCTTCTCGCAAAGTGTTTCGACTAACGCCCAATATCTTTGCGATCGTCGCTTCTGAAGGCAATTGGTCATTGCGTCTGAGCTTATTTTTGGCAATATAGTTGAGCAGATATTCTTTCGATTGTTGTATGCGCGAACTGGTATTGATGCTCATAATTTGTATTCTGTCTTTCGTGAAAAGAAGATAGATAGGACGTCCAACCTTTAATAGTATAGCCAAAAAAAACACTTTGTCAAAAAACTTTAAGGTTGCTCTTTCTTCAAATCCTTTTGAGGCTATCTTCAAATGATTATCAGGATAAGAAGGGGGGGGCGAAAGGCAAGAGTTTTACGATTCCCTGCTTTTTGTGGATTCGGAAGCCATATAGTTACAAGAGTTTTTCCATAATTAAGAATCTACGGTTCAATTTCGCCTGAGTGATTCGCCCCACACTCTCGACTTGCAATGTAACTCCAAGTCTACCAGTGCAAATAAAAAGTTCCATGAAAAGTATTTAAAAAAGACGAAAAGCAGAATGACGCTTTTCGTCGATAAAGTTGCTGCGAGCAGCTATTATATTTTAGATGAGAATGGAAGCTCTTCCTCTTATCTCTTGAAAATCAGGCAAGAAAAACCCTGTATTTCAAAGAACAAGCTTTCTGGCTATCTCCGTTTGTGTCTTCGATTGCCTCGCCCGCGATTAGAACTCGTTTTTTTCTTATAAGGCTTTTTCTCTTTTTTTGGCTTTGTGCTTATTTTCGGCACAAATTTATGCTGCATTTTTTGATAATAATCATCTAAAAGCATCGTGATAATTGGTAACTCATCCTCGCCTTCGGAGAGCTTCTGAGCCAAGGCTTTAAAGCGCAAACTGCGGTCAGCTTGGAGCTTGTCGCGCTCACGCAGGCTGGCTTCTAAAAAGACCATAGAGCGTTCAGTGACCACAACGGCGACATCTTCATGTGTGGGCACATCTCTTTCGTCAAATTCAATTTTGTAGCGTATCCCAATTTGCTTCATGGCGCGTTTCTCTACTGCGTATACCAAGGTCATCGCGATTCCGCTTGCGCCCGCACGGCCTGTGCGCCCGGAGCGGTGAATATAAGCCTCCATCTCATCGGGCGGTTCATATTGGATAACGTGAGAGAGCGCGGCGATGTCTATCCCTCTGGCGGCAACATCTGTCGCTACAAGAAAACGTAAACTGCCATCGCGCACGCGTCCCAAAACGCGTTCCCGGCGATTCTGTGAAAGATCAGAGCTGAGTTCATCGGCATCGTATCCGTATCTTTGTAGAATAGTCGCCACATAATTCACGCGCCGTTTTGTATTGCAGAAAATAATCGCAGAGACGGGGTTTTCCAGCTCGATCAGCCGGATCAATGTCCGGTCTTTATCCATACTTGGCACGTTATACAAAATATGCTCGGTGTCGGTGACGTGGACGTGATCGCTGCTCAACGTGATAAATTCTGGTTTAACCATAAACTCGTTGGCGGCACCAATAACATGTGCGGGGAAAGTTGCCGAGAACATGCAGGTGTTCACATCGTGGCGCGGCAGGTGACTTTGAACCTCTTTCATATCGGGATAAAAACCCATCGAAAGCATTCGATCCGCTTCGTCGAAGATGAGCATTTCAAGACGATCTAAGTTAAAGCTACGTTTGATGAGATGATCGAGGATGCGCCCGGGTGTACCGACAACAATTTGGGCTCCCTCTTTAAAAGCCTGGATTTGTTCTCCGTATCCGACTCCACCATAAACGGCTACCGTTTTAAGACCGCTATCTCGGCAAATGGTTTTTGCTTCCTTCTCTACCTGTTTCGCCAGTTCTCGCGTGGGGACAAGGATCAGCGCTTGGCAATATTTTTTATTTGCGCGCAAGCGCTCTAGCATGGGGAGCAAAAATGCGCCTGTCTTTCCGCTGCCTGTGCGGGCTTGTATCATGACATCTTTCTTTGCAGTCAAGTAGGGAATTGATTTGCGCTGAACGGGCATCAACGAATCCCAGCCTACATGCTTGGCCGCGATTCGTAATTTTTCAGGTAATTCTGCGAATGTGATTTCAGGGAGTGCCGTGCTGTTTTCTTCTGCTTCTTCTTTGATTTCTTCTTCTGGGTTATTCAAAATTTACTCTCTTTATGTGGAACGCGAATTACACAAATAGGCGAATTACGCGAATAGTTGTTTTTATATTATCTATCTTTGGATGATATTGCAATAGCTTCTCTTGCCTAAATGGGTTTCCCCTATTTTTACAGAAAACTAATTACTGCTCTAATATCTCTTTTACTCTCCCGGCCTGCCCGTCCATCAAACGGACTTTTATTCCATGCGGGTGCGTGGCTGATTTGGTGAGGATATCTTTGAGAATGCCTTTGGTTAAATTGCCGCTGCGCTGATCCTTCTTTTGCACGATTGCGACCTTTAGGCCGGGTTTGATCTCTGAGCGTTTAGGTATGTTCATAAAGTGATTGTATCAGGTATATGATTTAGAATTAGTCTTTTGTTTCGGTAGCAAATGGCACGGTTTTGCTTGCCAGAGAGATATGATAGAGAATGGTTGCTAGGTGCTTCCTGGAACTCACTTTTTCTGTGGAGCTATCAGTGAGCGTAAGCTGTAAAGCGGTGAGAGACGCAAGAAATGGATGAAAGTCTATACCTATATTATGCGTTTTGCAAATTTCATCAAAGGGAACTTCGAGTTCTGTTATATCTTTAATGTATTCTTTTTCATTCGGGGAAAGTTGAATTTGATCTAAACTTTCGGTTTCTAGCCCCCTGAATTGTGACCACTTGAGTATAAATTCGTATAGTTCATTATATCTTGCATCAGGAATAGCTCCTATGAGTATATGTCCGGATACATGTTCATGTAATTTATTGTATGTGGCCCGTAATAGCTTCAAACCAGCCATCTCTGAGGCAATAATAATAGCTCTGTCTATGTTGTTGTCAGGCAAGGCTTTAAGAAACGCTTCTGATGCAAGGGAAAGGGTTTTAAGTTCTTTCCCAGCAATTGCTATGCGATCGATTTCGTAGATTACAGCCTCTTCTTTTTCTATAGCTTCTTGAACAGAGAAATTTGCGATTTTTGCGCCTATATACGCGGTTTTAAATTGCAAAACTGTTATTTCAGCATCGTTTGGCACTGAAAACGCAATCCACCCGCGCAGATTTTGCCCCAGCCCGATAACTTGTTCTCTAAATTGATGACGCGTTCTAAAGTATTGATGTGTTCCTATTGCAATACGTCTGTAGCTGTGTCCCTGTTTGTCAAAGAGACTCCACTGGTTGGGTCTGCAACTCATCTCTTCCTGGCTCTGGTTTTTATATTCAATATCTATATAAATGATTCGTTCTTTGAGCTCTCCACTTAAATGTGTGTTTATGCTAATCTGCTCGGTTATTTTGTAAACGCAAATATCATATTCTTTTACTTGAAGCCAGGTCTGCATTTCGTTAGCTTTGAAATCCCCTGTTCTAATCTTTGTAGCCGTAATTTCTGCCTCGATACGTTTTCTAGTTTTTCTTGTTTTTTTGAGCAATTTCATAACAATGGTAAACACAAGAAAAGTAAAAAATGGCGCAACACAAATAAATACTGCGAGAATAGTTAGGGTTTGTTTAGTCATACGGAGTGTTGGATATCCTTGTCAGCAATACTGTGCTAGATAGTTATTCTTTCCTTAATAGAAGTGCGATAAATTGTATCAGGCATTGAAGAAGTCGGTAAAAAAAGCGCAGGCAATTGCCTGCGCTCTGCGTTATACTATTTTTGAGCCACCGATGGGAGTCGAACCCATGACCTGGCGCTTACGAAGCGTCTGCTCTACCAACTGAGCTACGGTGGCGTTTTACGACGGCGGAGATTATACCAGCACAGCTTCTGACTGCCAAGAAAAAAGGAAAAGAAATGCTTCGAATAGCGATGCTCTCATATCACACCTGCCCGCTCGCAACATTGGGCGGTAAAGACACAGGCGGGATGAATGTCTACGTTCGGGATCTGACACGGCAACTCGGGCGGATGGATGTCCATGTGGATGTTTTTACTCGCTCGCAGGACGAACATGTCCCGCACGTGCTGCACGATCTAGGATTTGGCAACCGCGTTGTCCACATCCCGGCGGGAAAAGAAGTGCCGCTCCCGAAGAAGGAGTTGGTTGAGCATATCCCCGATTTTGTGACGGGGATTCAAGCTTTTGCTGAAGAAAAAGGGCTGCATTATGATGTGATCCACTCCCATTATTGGATGTCTGGTATCGCCGCTGCGATGCTAAAGGATGCGTGGGGTGTACCCATTGTTCACATGTTCCATACTTTGGGAGCGATGAAAAATCGGATCGCGCGTAGTGCGGAAGAGCGTGAGGGACCCTATCGTGTTGATGGTGAGAAGCAAGTTCTCTCAAGATCGGATCGGATCATCGTCGCCACGCCGGCGGAGAAATCCCAGTTACAATTTTTATATCAGGCAGACGCAAGCAAGATGGTCATCATCCCGCCGGGTGTAGATACGGAGCATTTTTATCCTATCCCAAAAGATGAAGCGCGGGATTTTATCGGCATTGATCGCAATGATTGTATGTCCCTTTTTGTCGGGCGGATCGAGCCGTTAAAGGGGATTGATACGTTAATGAAGGCTGTTTCGCTGATGGGGATGCACGATGCCAAGAATCCCTTTTATGTGGCGATTATTGGCGGTGATCCAGATGTTGCGCCTGAAGAAATGACCGAGGAAATGTCTCGTTTGCAGAATTTATGTGATGAGCTTTGTTTGGGGCAAATGGCTCTGTTTTGGGGGAAGCGCGCGCAAGACACGCTTCCTTATTATTATTCGGCAGCCGAGGTTTTGCTGATGCCTTCGCATTACGAGTCTTTTGGCATGGTTGCGCTAGAAGCAATGGCCTGCGGAACGCCCGTAATCGCTTCACAGGTGGGGGGCTTGGCGTATTTGGTCAAAGATGGTGAGACGGGCTATCATGTCCCCTTTGATTCACCAGAGGGTTTAGGTGAAAAGTTGGGCGCCTTATTGGGTGATTTTGAGTTGAGAAAAAAAATGGGGGAGCAGGCGGCTGTTTACGCAAAAGAATATGATTGGGAAAAGGTCGCTGAGAGAATTATTGAAGTATATGAAAAGCTTCAAGAGAGTTCAATGAAATAAGGTAACTACTCAGGCATGTCTTTGCGATGCAGTTCTATCGCCGATGCAATCTCCTTGACAATCGGAGAGACTGCCACGTCGGGCTAAAACCCTCCTCGCAGAGACATTGCGGGGAGATGCTGAGTAGATACCGAATAAAAAAGAGACAGTTTTGCTGTCTCTTTCGTTTTTCCTTCTTATGCTTTTTCTATTCTTTCAGCTTTACGTGAAATAGTGTTGTTCCGTTGCTATCTTGAGTGCGTAGCTCGAAATACTTCTTGTATTTTCCAATCAGTCGCGAAAGCTGACCGTGTCCGTAGCTGCGCGGATCAAAACTGGGGTCAATTTGATATAAGGCGTTGCCTAACATTGCCATTGAGGCCCAACCATCTTCTCGGACGGAAATCTCGAAAGCTTGCTTGAGCAGAGGGATTGGCTCTGGCTCGGCAGCAGGTGTTTTCACAGTCTTGGATTTTGCTGTCTGTGTACGAGCTGGTTTCTTTTTTGGGGTCAGATTTTCGGTGAAAACGAAAAGGTCGCAGGCGTTGACAAAAGGCTTGGGTGTTTTCTTTTCACCGATGCCCATCACGAAAACCCCAGCCTCGCGGATGCGGGTTGCCAAGCGCGTGTAGTCGCTGTCGCTGGAAACGATGCAGAAGCCGCTCACATGCTCCGAGTGAAGGATATCCATGGCATCTATGATCATTGCGCTGTCTGTTGCATTTTTCCCGATCGTATAGCGAAATTGTTGTACAGGCTGCACAGCATGGTTATTTAATACTTTTTTCCATGAATTCATGCTTGCTGTTGTCCAGTCCCCGTAAATTCGACGAATTGTTACCTGCCCATATTTACTGGTCTCAGCCAACATCTGCGGGAGCAGTTTGGCTTGTGCATTGTCGCCATCGATCAAAATGCTGATGCGGCGACGGATGATATTATCTTCAGTCATAACTCTATTATACACGGCCTTGACTTCTTTTTCAGTTTTTGCTTGAAAAAGAAAAGATAAACAAGTACAATATAGTTGTCTGTGGTTGGATGCCCCCCTCATCCAATCACGGACAATTTTTTTATATGGCAATATAGACTAGGATGGAAACAAAATGTGCAGCCGCCGCCAAGATGACAAAAATATGCCAAACTTCATGGAAGCCAAAAACGCCAGGTTTAAAATCCATCTTTTTGGTGATGTAGATGACCGCGCCCAAGGTGTAGATAACGCCGCCTGCAATTAGCCATGTTAGCGCACCAGCGGGGAGTGTATTGAGCATTTCTCCTGCCGCTGAAATGACTAGCCATCCCATAATCAGATAAACGCCTGCATTCACCCAGCGTGGTGCTCGGACGATAAAAACTTTGATCCCGGCCCCGATAATTGCCAGAGACCAAATAATAGAGAGTAAGCCCCATTTCCAGAATCCAGTAAAAGCATTGATACAAAAGGGTGTGTAGGTTCCGGCAATTAATAGATATATGGCAGAGTGATCTACTTTGCGTAAGATCTCGATCACTTTTGGAGATGAGATCGTCATATGATAAGTTGCGCTAGCTGAAAACATCAAGATTAAACTAACCCCATAGATGATCAGTGACGCTAGTTTTGCACTTTCTCCCCAATTGATGATGATAAGGGCGATTAGCCCGAAGAGGGAAAGTATTGCCGCAACGAGGTGAGTGAGTCCGCTAACGGGGTCTCGTAATTTGTCTTTTAGCATTTTATATCCTGTGAATAGGCATAAAAAAAAGGGTTTGACCAATCTCTTGGCAAACCCTTTTTGAGTGTTTTATTTTTCTTACGCTTCAGATGGAGTTTTTTTTGTTTTTTTCTTAGCGGTCTCAACAACTTCTTGACCTTTAGCCTTAGCGGTTTCGACAACTTCTTGGCCTTTGGTCTTAGCGGTCTCTACAGCTTCTTTTCCTTTTACTTTAGCTGTTTCAACAGTTTCCTTACCGCGATCAACAACAACTTGTCCGCGATCTTTCAATTCTTTGCTTAATTCGTTGGCACGTGCTTTTGCCTCTTCTGCAGCGGCTTCAGCGCGAGCAATTGCCTCTTCTGCGGTCTGGCTTGCCTGGTCTTTCAATTCAATTCCGCGTTCCTTGAGCAGTGTGCGGGTTTCTTCACCAGATTGGGGAGCAAAGAGCAATGCTGCGACTGCGCCGGTTAAACCACCAACGATGAAACCAACTAAAAATGCACCAAATTCGTCACGATCAGACATGTTTTTCTCCTTTTGGATTCTATTTCTTTTTTATGCCAAATACTTCTAAAACACGCTGAAGTCCCGCTAAATTGGCATTTAATTTAATGATGGGTTCAGCGACATTTTCGCTAATAAAGGTAGTAGTCCCGCGCAAAGTATGTACAGTTTCGTTTGTTGCGTCGAGAATTGGTTTGATCTCATTTTGCAATAAATTCATCAAACTCGCAATTTGCAAGATCAGAATAACCAGTGCCACACCTATGACCAGAGACTCAAACGCCATAAAAATGATGAAAATATCTCGGATCTTCTCAGTGGGTGTGCCCTCTTGGAGCAACCCCCATACAGCCGCAATAATTCCACCTACTATCAGCAAAACGAAGATGACAGCAAATATCGCTACTTTGCGGTTATCGCCATCATCCTCGCTATCTTTTTCTTCAACGGGGATTTCCATAATTTCATCAGCCATGCATTCATTATAGCATATTCACAGAGAAATCAGCTTTTCATCTTGACCGCGCATCCTGATTCTGGTATGCTGTAACTACCGAACGGTCGGTAGGTTTTCAGGAGCAGCCACAATGATGACAAAAGATGAAATTCTTGACGCAGCAGCCCAAATTTTCCGTATAAAAGGCTATCACGCTACATCCATGAACGATATTGCAGGGGCGGTTAACCTTCAAAAAGCCAGCCTCTACCATCATGTTGCCAGCAAACAAGAGATATTATTTGAGCTTCTCAACCAGGCTCTTGCTCTTCTCACGGAGCATATCGCCAACCTTATAAGAGATACCACGCTCTCTGCCGATCAAAAACTCCGCCTGATGATCCATTCCTATCTCAAGGCGCTCACAGATCATATGGATCTCACCTCTGTGTTGCTAATGGAGCACCGCTCGCTTGAGCCGCAATTCCAGGCGCGGCATATTCCCAACCGAGATCGCTTTGAAGCCCTTTGGCGAGAAGTGGTGGATGAAGGAATGCAATCAGGCGTTTTTTCTTGCTCCGAAATTGCTCTTACTGCACGAAATTTACTCGGTGCCATGAATTGGACGATCACCTGGTTTGACCCGAAAGGTGAGTTAGGTATTGAAGATATCGCCGACCAAATTGCCGATCTTTTTCTTGAAGGCTTGCGAGGCAGATAAATGCAGCCCATCCCTTCCACCAAAACGCTGCATACTTTCAAGCAATTTGCCACAGCGCAAGGCGCTCGAATTTATCGCATCCCGATGCAGGCATTTCCCAACTTTTGGGTTTATGCCTATCTCGTTTTTGTGGATGGGATGACCGTTCTGGTGGATACCGGCTCAGGATTTGGCGACAGCAACCAACATCTCCTCGAGGGATTTGAGCGAGTACGCGCCTGTGAGGGACTTGATTCCGTTATGGATACATTGGACTATATCCTCATCACCCACGGACACATCGACCACTTTGGCGGATTGCCCTTCCTCCTCGAAAAAACAGATGCGAAAGTCGGCATCCACGAGCTTGATCTGCGCAACCTGACAAACTACGAAGAACGGATCATCATCACCGAGCAACGATTGCGAGCCTTTTTACTCGAAGCCGGTGTAGACGCCGATAGGCAGGAAGAGATCATCCGCGTTTATTTGCTCAACAAAATGCTCTTTCGCTCCGTAAATGTAGATTTCACCTATAACGCCATTGATATGAAACTAGGCAAATTTGAGTTTTTGCACGTTCCCGGTCATAGCGCCGGGCATGTTGTCATCCGTTTGCATGATTATCTTTTTTGCGGCGACCACGTGCTGAACGGAATTTCTCCGCATCAGTGGCCTGAAAGACTAACACTGAATATGGGTTTGGGGCATTATCTCGACTCACTAGAGAAGCTCAATGCTTGGGCAGATGATGATATAACGCTCACTCTGAGCGGGCATAGTGAGCCGATCACCAAGCTAGGGGACAGGATAACGCAAATTAAGCGGATTCACGCCCAACGTCTGGAGCGTACCCTGGCAATCCTGTCTAAACCGGGTACTGTGGCTGAGGTCTCATCCCAGCTTTTTGGGGATGTGAGCGGTTATGACATCCTGCTTTCAGTTGAAGAGGCCGGAGCGCATGTCGAATATCTCTATCAGCGCGGGCTGTTGGGGATATCCAATATAAATGAAATTGAGCAGGGAGATAGTCCCTTGCTATATAAACGTTTAAATGATCCGGTGGCAGAGCAAATGAGAATTTGCTGCTGAGACGGAAAATCCTAAAGGAGGAGTGATGTATTCTTTTGAACCGAATGAAGAGCAACAAATGCTGATCGATGCAGTGAACCGCTATGCGGAGAGCGACTTGCGTCCGATGGCGGAGGAAGCCGAGGAGGGGGGCAAGTTCCCTGAGGGGCTGGTGGAGAAGGGCTGGGAGATGGGCGTGCTGCAAGCATCCATCCCTGAAGCCTATGGTGGATTTGGGGACTATTCCAGCGTGACGGGTGCTTTGGCAGCTGAAGAGTTGGCTTATGGTGATCTGCCCGGCGCGTTGGCTGTATTGACCCCGAACCTTTTCGTATTACCAATTTTGCTGGCTGGCTCGGAAGAACAGAAGGAAGAGTTTATTCCGCCCGTGATTGAGATGGAATGGAAAGCTTATACGGCTGCAATGATCGAGCCTATTTTCAATTTTGACCCCACGGCATTAAAAACCACTGCAATTGCCGATGGCGATGATTTTATTATCTCTGGCAAGAAAACCTATGTGCCTTATGCCAAAGATGCAGAGATGATGATCGTTTATGCCAATGTCGATGGTGTGACACAAGGTTTTATTGTTCCCGCTGGCGCAGAAGGCTTGAGTGTTGGCGAAGAACAAAATAAGCTGATGAGTATGCACGCTTTGCCGCAATATGATGTGGTTTTAGAGAATGTGCGTGTACCAGCGGCAAATCGCCTTGAGGGTGATTTTGAAGCGGTGATCGCTGCCAGCCGTGTTGCACTTGCCGCGTTGGCGATTGGCGTTGCGAAAGCATCCCTTGATTACGCAATTGATTATGCCAAAGAACGTGATGTTTTTGGCGTAAAAGTGGCGCAGAAGCAGGCTATCGCTTTTATGATGGCAGAGATGGCTATGGAGATCGAAGCCACCCGCATGTTGACGTGGGAAGCCGCTTGGATGTTGGATAACGACAAGGAAGATGCTCATAAATCAGCTTATCTCGCGGCGACTGGCGCAATCGATATGGTGATGATGGTTACTGATCGCGGCGTGCAGATTTTAGGCGGACACGGCTATATCCGTGAACATCCTGTTGAGCGTTGGATGCGTAACGGGCGTGGCTTTGCGACCTTTACCGGCTTGGCGATTGTCTAAAAATCTTCTCACCACAAAGAGCACAAAGGAACACGAAGTTTAAAAGCTTTTCCCTTTGTGTCACTTCGTGACCTTCGTGGTAAGAAAAAGAAGGAGTAAATTATGACTATTGAATTTGAAATCCCAAAACCGATTGCACAGCAGCAATATGTCTTGCAGACTGTCGCAGATAATATGATGCGTCCCCACTCACGCTATTTCGATGAAAACGAGCATGAAATTCCGTGGGATTACATCACCTTTATGCACCAGGCGATGAAAGCCTCGGGCGCGGGGTCGCTGGCTCCCAAAGACGACAAAAAGAAATCTGACCCAAATAAGCCGAAGCGTCCACCAATTGGCTATCAGATGTTAGCGCATATGATGGAAATTATCTCTTGGGGTGATGCAGGTATGTATTTGGTCACCCCCGGCGGTGGACTCGGTGCAGCGGCTGTTCAGTCTGCCGGAAATGATGAGCAGAAGAAGAAATTCCTTGCCCGTTTCATGGATGATAAGCCCACCTTCGCGGCGATGTGCATGACCGAAGCCGGTTCAGGCTCGGACACTTCATCTATCCGCTCGACGGCTGTTTTGGATGAAGAGACTCAGGAGTGGGTGCTGAACGGCGAGAAGATTTTTGTCACCGCTGGTGATAAATCTCTGACTGCATATGAGCAATCAGGCAAAGGTTTTGTTGTTGTTTGGGCAACGATTGATCCCGAAGCGGGGCGTGCCGGAATGCGTTCCTTTGTTGTTGAATCGGGAACACCTGGCATCAAAGTTGAGAAATTTGAACATAAGTTGGGTATTCGCTCGTCGGATACAGTCACGATTGTGATGCAGGATTGCCGCGTCCCCTTTGAGAATATCTTGGGCAAGCCCACTGTTGAAAAAACGACCAAAGGCTTCAAGGGCGCGATGGCGACCTTCGACGCGACTCGCCCACTTGTCGCGGCGATAGGCATGGGCGTTTCTCGGAGTGCTGTTGAGTTTGTCAAAGAAAAACTCGCCGAAGAAGGTGTTGAAATTCGCTATGGCATAGCTCGCAATCGCCTGACATCCATCGAGCGAGATGTGATCGATATGGAAGTTATGCTACGTTCGGCTTGGCTGATGATCCTCAAGGCGGTTTGGATGGCGGATAATAAGAAGCATAATGCCCTCGAGGCTTCGATGAGCAAAGTGAAAGCCGGTGATGTGGGAACAAAGATTACGCAGAAAGCCGTCGAATTGATGGGCCCCCTTGGTTACAGCCGCGAGTTCTTGCTCGAAAAATGGTTCCGTGACTCAAAGATCACTGATATTTATGAAGGCACCGGGCAGATCAATCGGCTTGTTGTGGCACGCAATTTGTTGGGCTATCGCGGTAGTCAATTGCGCTAAGAGATACTAACCACAAAGGCACAGAGAAAAATTTTGTGATCTTCGTGTCTTTGTGGTGAATAATTGGAGGTAAACATGAAATACCAAGTAAATAAAGCTGTCGTGGTCGGCGCAGGGACAATGGGCGCGGCATTGGCAGCCCACCTCGCAAACGCCGGTATCCCAACAACTTTGTTGGATATCGTGCCTTTTAAATTAACTGAGAAAGAAGAGAAAAAAGGTCTCACGATGCAGGACAAAGCCGTCCGCTATCGCATCGTAGAGGCCGGCTTGACGGCGGCGAAGAAATCTCGCCCCGCATCCTTCTTCTCATCCGATCAATTGACTTTGGTCAACGCAGGCAACCTTGAAGACGATTTTGGCGTAATGGCAGAAGCCGACTTGATCGTTGAAGCGATCATCGAAAATCTTGAAATCAAACAAGATCTGATGAAACGAATTGACGAAGTCCGCAAGCCAACAGCCATCGTTGCGACGAACACATCCGGCATCCCCGTTAAAGATATTGCGGTTGGGCTTTCTGATAGTTTCAAGGGACATTTCCTCGGGATGCACTTCTTCAATCCGCCCCGCTATCTGAAACTGCTCGAAGTCATTCCTACCGCTGATACGCTCCCCGAAGTGGTCGAGTTCGTCAGTTGGTTTGGTGAATATCGTCTCGGCAAGGGCATCGTGCTTTGCAAAGATACGCCCAATTTCATCGGCAATCGCCTCGCTTTTGGCACGGCCGCATTTATCCTCGATTATGTCCTCAAGAACGATCTCAGCATCGAAGAAGTGGATATGGTCACGGGACCAATCATCGGTCGTCCGAAAACCGGTATTTTCCGCCTGATTGATCTCGTTGGCATTGATGTTTGGGATCATGTTGGTCGAAATCTTGCGCCCCTCATCCAGCACGATACCTACGCATTGCCTTATCTCGAAGCTGAAGCACCGAATAAACTCATCGGCGAGATGGTGAAGCGCAAATGGCTCGGCAACAAAACTCGGGGTGGTTTCTATAATGTCAAAAAAGATGCCGAAGGCAAAAAGACCTTCCTGCATCTTGATTTTGAGACAATGGAATATGTCGAAGCCAAGAAACCCCGCTTTGATTCGGTCGGCGCAGCGAAGAAAGCCGATGGTCTTAAAGGCAGCATCCAGGCCATGCTCGATGGTGACGATAAAGCCGCAAAACTGATCCAAGCTCTCCTTTATCAGGGTTCGCAATATGCTTCTGTGCTAATTCCTGAAGTCGCTGATACGATGAAGCCTATAGATGATGCCATGCGCTGGGGCTTTGGACACAAAGCTGGCCCCTTCGAGATTTGGGATATGCTCGGGGTTAAGGCAGTTGTTGATCAGATGACTGCTGCGGGATTTGCTCCCGCCGATTGGGTCCTCGGTATGTTGAAATCTGGGTTCGAAACTTTCTATCAATACGAAGATGGAAATATTGTCGGTGTATACGATGTCTCTAAAGATGAATATGTCCGAATCGCTCGTTCCCCCGGCTTGCTTCTACTTAAAGACCAGAAACTGATCAAGAAAAATGCCGGTGCCTCCCTCTACGACATGGGCGATGGCGTGGCTGGTGTGGAGTTCCATACCAAGATGAACGCTCTTGATCCTGATATCATCGAAATGATAAATGAAGGCATTGACCGCACCGAGACCGAATTTGATGGTCTGGTCATTGGTAACGAAGCCGATCATTTTAGCGCTGGCTTCAATCTCTTCATGATTGTTGTGGCTGCTCAGCAAGGTATGTGGGATCAAATTAATGAGGCGCTAGTTACCTTGCAGAACACGATGATGCGGATGCGTTATTCGCGAAAACCCGTTGTTATTGCCCCCTCTGGGATGGCTCTTGGCGGCGGCTGTGAAATCACAATGCATGGTTCTCGCGTCGTTGCCGCTGGCGAACTCTATATCGGATTGGTTGAATTAGGCGCAGGCGTGATACCCGCTGGCGGTGGCACGAAAGAGATCATGCGCCGTGTAATTAACCCTGCTATGAAAACCCCTGAGGCCATTGTGCTGCCTTATTTACAGCAAGGTTTCTTGCAAATCGGTCAAGCCAAAGTGGCAACATCTGCCCGTGAAGCCCAGCAGATGGGTATCCTTGGGGCAGCAGATCGCATTGTTTTGAGCCGAGATTATTTGCTGGCAGAAGCCAAAAAAGAAGTTGTGCATATGGCAAATACGGGCTATGCCCCACCTCCGCCGGAAAAGATCTACGCCTCAGGGCGTGATATGCTCGGCGCATTGCAATTGGGCGCGCATATGTTCACAGAAGGTAAATTCATCACCGAGTTTGAGAATGTCATCGCTAATAAGCTCTCTTATATCTTGAGCGGCGGTGGTCTGAGTAAGCCGCAATGGGTCAGCGAAGAATATATTCTCGACCTTGAGCGCGAGGCTTTCCTCTCACTCTGTGGCGAAGCAAAAACGCAGGAACGTATGTGGGCGTTGCTGAATACGGGTAAGCCGTTACGGAATTAGAGACTTTTGTGCACCTTGTAGTAAGGGCTTTAGCCCTTATAACCGCTAAAGCGGTTACTGCGAAGTGATAAGGAGAAAATTATGGAAATGCGAGAAGCTGTAATCGTTGCCGCTGTTCGTACCC
>JABGQT010000136.1 GCA_018648685.1 Anaerolineae bacterium | reverse complement strand
TTGGAAACGAGTAAGTTTGGAAAATTAATCATTGTTATTGCACTATATCTGCCCAACCCCGCGTTAAGCTGGCCCGCAATCGCGTGATTTCAAGCGTTAGATATAAAAAAGACCAACTAGCAAATATCGCTAGTTGGTCTTTTGGGTTTTAGATCGTTTGCTTTTCTTAGCCTTTTTGCACAGTACGAATCCCGTTATGGACTTGATTGAGTATACGGCTTAGTTCATCTTCGAGATTAGATAAGGTTTCGACCACATAATTATCTGCTTCGATGCGCTGTGCTTCTGCATCTGCACGAGCCTGCTCAAGAATTTTATCGGCACGCTTTTGCGCTTCTTCAAGGAGAGAATCTTCTGATGTCATTTGGTCGGCTTTTTCTGCGGCTAAAGCAGTGGTGCGGTTTGCCTTCTCTTCTGCTTGCGCCAAGATACGTTCGCTTTGGTTAAGCAATTGTTCTGCTTTTTTGACTTCTTCGGGGATGGTGATGCGCATCTGGTCGATGATATCGAGCATTTTGTCTTCATCCACAATAACGTTGTGAGTGAATGGCAATGCGCGACTTTCATTGAAGAGTTCTTCCAGGCGGTCTATAAGATGCAGGATGTCCATATTTTTCTCCGTTGATTAGGAACATCATTATTCTATCTTAAAAAGAGTGGCAAGGGTAGCAAGGGTGATAAAGGCTGAGAAAATGTTATTTTAACGATAGCAAGCTAAAAACATGTATGATGCGGCTTTTTATCCCACAAAAAAGAATTAATCTCTTGGGATGTTCGCAGCATCGTTGCTTTCCATCTGGGCGATTTTGTTCTTTAGAGCAAGATGCACGTGCGGCGGAACCATGCTGGAGACATCCCCATCGAGCATGACAATTTCTTTGACGGTGGAGGAGGAAATGAAGGTGTGTTCTTCGTGGGTGATGAGGGCGATGCTTTCTATATCTGTTGCAAGGCGGTGATTGGCGAGAGCCATCCTGAATTCAAATTCGAAATCAGAGAAAACGCGCAACCCACGCACGATCACTTGGGCATCGGCTTCACGACAGGCATCGACGGTGAGATTGTTATACCCCGTAACGCGAATTTTAGGATTATGGGCAAAGGCTTCTTCGGCAAGAGCAATGCGTTCTTCTGGAGGGAAAAGCAAAGTTTTTAAGGGTTTATCGTAAACGGCAATAATTAGTTCATCGAAAAGGCGAACGGCTCTTTCGGCAATATCTATATGCCCGTAATGGATCGGGTCAAAGCTTCCGGGGAAAAAGGCACGCACCATTAGCTTATGTCTCCTTTTGTGTTGCCCCAGAAATTATCGAGGGCTTCGCCGAGCAGTTTATGTTCTTCTTTTTCGAGATTTGCATCTTGCACAAAAATGGATTGAGCGCGTTCGCGCGCTTTTTCGATCAAGTCGATATCGGTAATGCTTGCCATGCGCAGCCCGGTGCTATAACCGGATTGGCGTGTGCCCAGGAATTCGCCGGGACCGCGTTGCTGCAAATCTTTTTCGGCGAGGACAAAACCATCGTTGCTTTCTGCCATCGCGAGCAGGCGTTCATTTTCGGTGTCGTTATTATCTGTAGGAATGAGCAGACAGTAGGATTTATCCAAACCGCGCCCAACACGTCCACGCAATTGATGGAGTTGTGCCAAGCCGAAACGATCCGCACCTTCAATGAGCATGACCGTTGCATTGGGAATATCTACGCCGACCTCGACAACTGTGGTTGCAACGAGAATATCGTATTCTTTGGCGCGGAATTTTTCCATCGCTTCTTCTTTTTCAGCGGCTTTCATGCGCCCGTGCAGAAGACCGACATTGAGTTTACGAAAAACTTCAGCTTGCAAAGATTCATGCTCTTCTACAGCAGCACGCGCTTCTATCTTTTCGCTTTCTTCAACCAGCGGGTAAATGATAAAGGCTTGTTTCCCATCCAAAACCTGCGCACGGATCATTGTATACGCGCGTTCACGCTCACGCGGTCTGAGAACATGCGTATCAATTTCTTGTCGTCCGGCGGGCATCTCATCCATCACAGAGATATCAAGATCGCCGTGAACGGTGAGTGCCAACGAACGTGGAATTGGTGTAGCTGTCATCACCAAAAGATGTAGATTTTCACCTTTTTCACGTAAAGCAGCACGCTGGTCTACACCAAAGCGATGTTGCTCATCGACGATAGCAAGTTGTAGGTCAGCAAAGGTTACGTTTCCTTCAATTAAGGCATGTGTGCCGACAATGACTTTTATACTGCCGTCGAGTAAGCCTTCGCGAATTTCCTGTTTTCGGGCTTCGGGGGTGTCACCCACGAGCAAACGGATTTCGTCCTCTTTCAAGGCATCTTCACCAGCTGTGAGCATTTGGCTTAAGCCGCGATAATGTTGCTCGGCAAGAATGCTCGTAGGTGCCATGATAGCTGTTTGTGCGCCAGCATGAGCGATGACTTCTGTCGCCATTGCCGCGACAACGGTTTTACCGGAGCCAACATCACCTTGAAGCAAACGGTTCATTGGTCTACCTGAGCCAAAATCCATCACGATATCAGAGACAGCTTTATCTTGAGAAGCGGTTAGCGTGAAGGGCAAAATATCTTTGCGAGCTTGCAGCCATTCTTCAGGCACATCAAAAATGCGCCCCATAACAGATTGCCAATCTCGTTTTTGGCGTAAAACGCCCATTTGTAAAAAGAAAATCTCATCAAAAGCTAAACGCTCACGCGCCAACTTCAAATGCGCCTGTGTTTTTGGGAAGTGAACATTCTCTAGCGCCGTATCCAGCCGAGGCAATTTTGCTGTCAAGCGAACGCTGTCGGGTAAATGATCGGTGATCTTTGGCGCCCAATAAGAAATGACCTGCATCATCTGTTTGCGCAGCCACTTTTGGGTGATTTTTGCAGTCAGTGCATAAATCGGCACAATGCGGTTCGTATGCAAATTTTCGGTTTCGATCATTTCCCAATCGGGGCTACTCATCACCAGCCGCCCAAGATATTGGTCAACTTTGCCAGAGACAGAAATGCTCATCCCTTTTTTGAAGCGGTTGGTCAGCCAGGGTTGGTTAAACCAACTCAAGCGCAATGCACCGGTTCCGTCGCCAATGACGGCTTCGGTAATATGCGATTTTCCGCCGCGAATTGGTCTCCCTGTCACACTCTGCACATTGCCGATGACAGTCACTTGCTCGCCATACCAAAGCGATTTGATCGGTTTTAGCTGGCTATAATCATCGTAGCGACGTGGGAAGTTATAGAGCATATCGCGCAGCGTGAAAAGTCCCAGTTTTTCGAGCGTTGTCGCGTTGCGGGGACCCACGCCCTGCAAGACGGTTAATTTTGCATTTAATGCGATTGGGGTTTTACTGGTGGATGCTCCGGGAACGGATTCGGAGCGGGGACGCGCTGGACGATGGGTTGGGGTGCTTTTTTCAACGTTTTCTTGCTGAGGGGCAGATTCCGTTATTTTGGCGGGAGCAGCTTCATCTTGAGTCTGTTCCGAGGGTTTATCCTCAGCTTGCGTCGGAGGGGCATCCGCTTTGGGCAGCTCTTTCTCGCTCCCCAATTCTGGATATTCTCTCTTGAGCCTGTTTCCGATCCCAAAAAGGGTCACTTTACGTGATTCCGGGCTGAGGCGTTCGTAATCACGCAAACGACCTGTGACGGCCTGGATAACTTCTTCGGCAACGCCATCGTTGCGTGCTTCAGATTCCCATGTTTCGAGCATACTTGCGAGACCGCCGATAATGGCTTTGTTGTCGTAGCCATTTTTTGCTTCGAGACGGACATATTTTTGTAGTTTTTCTATTGAAGGGTACATGAGGTGTATTTTATCATGGGCTTGGGAGAGAATGGCTTTTGGTAGTGGAGACACCGGAAAGGGCAAGTGATATACTTCGCGGGTTGAATTGATAAGGAGTTGGAACAATGCTTGTTGTCTCAGATTTTAATGGCACACTTTCACACGGCTCACCGGTTATTGGTCTGGTAGGCTGGGTCGGTGAAAACCAGAGTAAATTACGAAAAAACATCTTTATGGCAAAAATCATGCCATCCTGGATTTTGGCAAAACGTGGGCTGATCGACTGGAATAAATGGGTCATTGATATGTTTATCAGCTGCGTGCCCCTCTTGGAAGACGCAACCCCGGAATTATTCGAAGAAGTCATTAGCTATACAATGGAAACGCAGTTATGGGCAAAGCGCCGCCTTGATATGATCGAGCGGATCAGCGGACATGCCCTGCAGGGAGACGATGTTTATATCGCCACCGGTATGTGGCAGCCAACTGTCGCTCATTTTGCTGCGCATATTGGGGCAAAAGGACTGGGCACCGAAATCAAATTCCAAAACGGGAAGATGTCTCTAACCGAACCGATTGCTCATGGACAAGACAAAGCAGAAAAGATCAGAAAACACCTGGGGGTAGAGCGCATTGATGTGGCATATGGCGATACATCTGCCGACATCCCCATGCTAGAAATGGCAGATCACCCCGTCGCCGTTTACCCCGATGCTACCCTAAAAGCAGTTGCGCAGGAGCGTGGCTGGGAAATCTTTGGCGATAGAGCGGATGACTGAGATTGCACTTATCTAGGCACTCCGCTCTACTCTTGCAAGACAGTAAAGCCAACACCTTTTGGTCCCAAGTGCGCGCCGATAACGGGGGTGACATTGATAACCATAGGCTCTTTTTTCAGCGACGGTGCAAAGTCAGCGAGAAATTGGCGCGCACGCTCTTCTGCATTGGTATGCAAAACAGCGAGTTTTCTAATATTCCCAGCTTCGTGTAAAAGCTCCATCAGGCGAAGATTTGCCATCCTTGTTGTGCGGACTGCGCCGAGATTTTCAACCTTCCCGTAGGCTAAGCCAATCAGCGGTTTAAGGCTGAGCAATGCAGCTATGCGCGCCTTTGCCCAGGAAACTCGCCCGCTGCGACGTAGATATTCAAGGGTGTCTAAAGCAGCCGAAAGTCTAATCTTTTTTTGGATATTTTGAAGAAGCTGAGTGATTTCTTCAAAGACTTTTCCTTTTGAAATTGCTTCAGCGGCTTCGAGAACTTGAAAACCGATTCCGAGACTCAGTTGCCCGCTATCTATAATTTGGACACGCTCTCCAAAAGATTCTGCTGCCAAGCGCGCGGCATTGAAGATACCGCTCAATTGTGAAGCTGCATGGATCGAAAAGATTTTCTCTGCGCCCGCATTAAGTAGCTTTTCGTAGCGTTCCATAAACTCACCTGCAGAAGGAGCGGCTGTAGTTGCGGGTTTTTTGAATGTAGGCATCCGCGCGTAAAATTCTTCGCGGCTGATCTCCGCGCCATCAATATAGCTTTTTCCATCTATGATAAGAATCGCGGGGACAACTTCAATTTTATGTTCTTCAAGCAAATTAGCGGGAATATCGGCGGTGCTGTCAGTGACAAGTCCTATTTTCATATCACGAATACCTCGAATCTAACGAATAATTACGAATAAAAAACTCCCGCGCCTCATGGAAGAAAGCGTGGGAGCATTTTTTTTAGCACTACATTTTTTCTACTCAATTGAAAGGATCAATTGATAATGTGGCTGACCGCCATCGAGCATTTCGACTTCGTGATCGGGGTATTTCTCTTGAATAAGATCACCAACACGATTGGCTTCTGCGCGAGGATAATCACCACCCATATACAAGGTAATGAGTTCGTACTCATCCATATCAGCTTTTTCAAGGAGGCTTAGGCAGGCTTCATCAACTGAAGATGCGGCCAAGACCAATTTCCCATCTAACAAGGCAATAACCTGACCTGTTTCCACATTTACGCCATCAATTTCGACGGTGCGTGTGGCGGTAGTCACTTCACCGGTACGGACAGTGTCGAGGCTTTTGAGCATTTTCTCTGCAACGACATCTAAATCACCTTCGGGGTTGTGCATAAGCATGGCCGCCAATCCTTGCGGGATCGTTCGGCTGGGCACAACATGCACTTCTTTGACGGTCACGTCGCGGGCAGCTTGTGCGGCGAGGACGATGTTTTTATTATTCGGGAGAATGATGACTTTGTCTGTGGGCAGATTCTCGAAAGCAGCCAATAATTCTTTGGTGCTGGGATTCATCGTCTGCCCGCCTTCAACGATCGCAGCAACACCCAAGCTGGCAAAGATGCGGGAGATGCCGGGACCCGGAGAAACGGTAACGATCGCGATTTCACCTGGGTCGATGTTGGTCAGCTCTAGCCTGTCGTAATCTGTGTTTTTGTTTAGCTCATCCATTTGGGCGACGAGATTTTCCATCGCCACATCGGTGATGGTGCCGAGTTCCATAATATAGTCAATGGGGAGATAGCGATTCTCAAGCGGGACGTGGATGTGCATTCTGTACATGCCATCACCTTCGCCAACCTGAATAGATGTGCCCATCTCTTCGAGTTTTCCGTAGAAGGATTGCAGGTCAAGTTCTTCGCTGGGATAAAAATCAACGACCACTTCCCAATCTTGCCCTTCTTCGACAGCGTGCATGGCGTTTTCCATATCGAGGGCTGCCATCGGTTTGACTGCGAGCGTTGGGGTATCGAGCGGCTCGCCGTAGATATAGCGCATCATCCCTTCGAGGATGAGGAAAAGCCCCATGCCGCCAGAGTCAACAACGCCGGCATCTTTGAGTACGGGTAAAAGTTCGGGGGTGTAGTCTACCGATTCTTTTCCGGCAACGATCACTTTTTCTAGAATTTCGATCGGGTTTTGTGTTTCTTCAAGAGCGGCAACTGCTGCCAAGCCAATATCTTTGGAGACTGTCAAAATTGTGCCTTCAACGGGACGAACGACACCTCGATAAGCGGTCTCGCTTGCCTCGGTTAATGCTCGGGCAAAGTTTTCGCCTGTTAAGACCTCAGCACCTTCCAGTCCACGTGCGACGCCGCGCCAAATTTGGGATAAGATAACGCCTGAGTTGCCTCGAGCGCCCATCAACGCGCCTTGCGAGACGGCGGCAGCCATATCCCCAACTTTGTGGTGACCTGAGTTTTCTATCTCATCATAAGCGGATTGCATGGTGAGCACCATATTTGTGCCGGTATCACCATCGGGGACGGGAAATACATTGAGGGCATTCACTGATTCTTGATTGGCTCGCAACCATGTTAGCCCTGCTTCTACCAATCTTTTATAGGCTTGCCCATCAAAGGGTAAAGCTTGCATTTCTTCTACTCTTTTTTTACGCGCTGCCGCAACTTCATCACTCATAAAAACTCCGTTTTCTTTTATATAAAAGGACACAAAATTTTCTTTGTGTCCTTTTTCTTTTTATTCCATTCTTGTTTTTTATTCACCATCACCAACGCGCAGCCCCGCAACATGCACATCGATACTGTTCACACGGATACCCAATGCTTTTTCTACATTAAAACGGACCGTGTTTGCAACGCTGTTCGCAACAGAGGCGATGCGTGTGCCATGTTGAACGATCACATAAATATCAATATCTATTTTATCGTTTTCATCATAATGCACAGAAACGCCCCGAGTAGGGTCCTTGGTGATCGTTTGTGCCAAACCAGATGCTAAATTTTTTGAAGCCAGGCCGACTACACCATAAGAACGCAGAGTAGCATGATAAGCGATCGTAGCAACGGCGTTTGGCGAAACATGAATTTTGCCTAAAGTGGTATTTTCATTACTCATAGTTTTTCCTTTACTTCATATATAACAATTTCTCTTGTGGGAGGATACGCTTTATGGTAAAATGGCTCGCTTCGGATGGAAAACCCGAACTTAGGTATTATTTTGTTTCGAAAAGGATATAAAAATGGCTGTCTGCGCTCACTGTGATAAGAAAACAACTTTTGGTAATAGTCGCTCCTTCTCTATGAAAGCGACCAAACGAAAATTTAAACCGAACCTGCAAAAAGTGACCCTTTATGAAAATGGTCGCAAGGTCAAAAAAGTTCTCTGCGCCAAGTGTATCAAAACTTTGGGCAAATCTGCCTAGTATTTTGATTTTGTTTTCTCAAAAATCACGGCTTCGGCTGTGATTTTTTGCTTTAAAGTACTATGTTTTTCAGAGGGCGCTAAACCATCGTTTTATTTCTGTCCTAAGTGTATCAAAATTTTTGGTAAATTTGTGGCAAAACTTAACGAAAGCGCAAGATATTATCTTCTTTCCCCATGCTATAATTCTATACTTCTTTTTTTTCCTTGACGAAAGGATCTGAATTATGGCAAATACAAATTCTCTCCGTGGCGGAACCGGCTTTTTACCCCCAACAATCACCAGTGTAGAAGATACAGGCTTACCTGCGCTTTGGCTGCAAGACCTGGCTTTGAAAATTCTCTATTCGCAGGGCTATCTCTCTGGCTTTAAAGTAGCAGAGGAACTCGCCCTGCCTTTTGCTGGGGTAACAGACAAAATTCTTGCTGAATTGAAAAAAGAAAAACTCGTAGAAATTAAATCAGCCCAACAATCGGGGCTTGGCTCCAGTTCTTATCTTTACGCGATGACAAGTAAAGGAAATGAGCGTGCCCAAGAAGCAATGGCACGCAGCCAATATGCAGGCGCTGCGCCCGTGCCGATCGAAACCTACAATAACGCAGTTCGCAATCAATCACAAGGTCGTGTTGTTGTTACATCTCGCTCTATGCGTCAACTAATGTCTCAACTCGTTCTTTCAGAAAATACATTTCAACGCTTAGGTCCTGCACTCAACTCTGGTGCATCCATCTTCTTATACGGACCTCCCGGCAACGGTAAAACCAGTATTGCTCGCTCCTTTGGCAATTTGGTGATGAGCCAAAATATGTATATCCCCTACGCCCTTTATGTAGATGGGCAAGTTATCAAGATGTACGACTCAGTTAATCATCAGCTTGTAAAAGAAGAAGGCGTCACCAAGCGTGGCACAGGTTCGCTCAAGACAGGCATTCGTCGTGATCCGCGCTGGGTAAAAATTCGCCGTCCATTCATCGTTGTTGGTGGTGAACTAACGCTTGAGGGCTTAGACCTTGTTTTCGACGACACCAATAAATTTTACGAAGCCCCCTTCCAGGTCAAGGCCAATGGCGGTATTTTGCTGATCGATGACTTTGGCAGACAGCAAGTCCGCCCGCGTGATTTGCTCAACCGCTGGATCGTGCCTCTCGAAAATCGCGTAGATTTTCTAACCCTCCACACTGGGCGAAAGATCGAAGTTCCTTTCGATGTGCTGGTTGTATTTTCCACCAACCTCCCACCCAAAGACCTTGTAGACGAAGCATTCTTACGCCGTTTACGCCACAAAATCGAAATTGGCGACCCCTCCTTTGAAGGCTACAGAGAAATTTTCAAGCGCGTTGCCCAATCGAAGAAAGTGCAATATAACGATAAAGGTCTCGCCTATCTTTTGCAGGAATGGTATATCAAACCAAACCGTAAATTGCGCGCCTCACATCCCCGCGATATTTGCGATCAAATCCTCGACATCTCGCAATATCTCTCCGTTGAACCGATTATGACTCGCGAACTCATTGACCTTGCCGCTCAAGCCTATTTTGTTGACCTGTAGAAAATGAGACTAGATACGCTTCCTATCCCCACCATCTTGGCTCATCGTGGCGCATCCGCGCATGCACCAGAAAATACCCTTACAGCTTTTGAATTAGCGCGTGAGCAATGTGCAGATGGTATCGAATTGGATGTAAAACTCAGCGCAGATGGAATCCCTGTCATCATTCATGATGAAAGAGTAGATCGCACAACAGATGGAAGCGGGACAGTCGCGGATTTGAGCTTGGCAGCCCTCAAAGAGCTGGATGCCGGAAATGGGCAGCAAATCCCCACCCTCGCCGAAGTTTTCGAGAGCATTGGGCAAGATCTCTTCATCAACGTCGAACTGACCAATTACACGACCAAGGACGATAATTTAGTAGAAAAAGTCGTTGAAGTTGTAAAAGAATATAAGCAGGAAGAAAATATTCTTTTCTCATCCTTCCTGCCAAAAAACCTGAAACGCGCAGCAAAATTGCTTCCCGAAGTCCCACGTGGATTGCTGACCCTGAATAACTTTGGCGGTTGGTTACTCCGTAGCTTTCTTTTTGGTTTTGGCAATTATCAAGCTTTGCATCCAAACTGGAAGAACACAAACCAGTTCAATGTCAAGCGGGTACGCTGCATGGGACGCCGTGTTTATTCCTGGACAGTCAACGATCCTGACCAAATGCGTCAACTCGCTGATTGGGGCATAGATGGCATTATTACTGATGACCCTGCCCTGGCAACAAAAGTATTGCGCACGAATTAACACCCTCACTGCAGAAAGAAAATAACTATGCTTCCTCCCGAATGGCTAAAAGCCGCATCCCAACGCCTTGATGGAAAGATTCTCCACACGCCGCTCACTCATGATACAGAGCGCAATTTGTATATTAAATGGGAGAATCATCAAAAGACAGGCTCTTTTAAAGCGCGCGGTGCTTTAAACCGGTCGCTCATTCTCGAAGACTGGGAACGTGAAATGGGCTTGGTAACGGCCTCTGCCGGAAATCATGGCCAAGGCGTGGCATTGGCCGGGCAAATCATCGGCGCAGATGTTCGTGTATTTGCATCAAAGGACGCGCCCGTGGTCAAAATTGACGCAATGCGAGATCTCGGTGCAAAAGTAGAACTTATTAAAGGCGGCTACCATGATGCAGAAGAAGCGGGATTGGCATTTGCGAAGCGAAATGACGCTGTTTGGATTTCCCCTTATAACGATGGGCATGTCATTGCAGGACAGGGGACAGTAGCCAGTGAAATTTTGGCAGAGCACCCTGAGACCGCAGAAATGACATGGATCGTGCCGGTTAGCGGTGGCGGTTTATTGGCGGGCATCGCGTCTGTTCTCGCCGGGCAAGCCCAAAACACGCTTCGACACGGCTCAGCACGAGGGCGCGTGATCGGCGTTCAGGTTGCCGCATCCGCTTTTATGCACGGACTCTTTTATCACGATACCCAAGACGATGTGGAAGACCTTCCCACTTTAGCAGATGGTTTAGCGGGGGCAGTGGAGGCAAATTCCATCACTATCCCGCTCATCAGAAAATATGTAGATGAAATTATTTTGGTCTCAGAAGATGAAGTTGCAGAGGCTCTCGCCTTTGCCTGGAGAGAATATGGGGAGAAAATTGAAGGCGCTGGCGCAGTGGGGCTGGCGGCGGTTTTGAGTAAAAAAGTACCACAAGAAGCAAGTGTGATCGTAGTTTCTGGGGGGAATATTCAGCCTGAAATTCATGCTGAGATTTTGACGCGTTATGAAAAATAAACATCCTTTTTACTCTTGGGCATTGATCCTTTTCTTCCTTGCCTCTTTCCTTTCCCCGCTTTCTGCTCAAGCCCAGGAAAACCCTCCACCGCCTGAGGTTGTTGCGCTGATCGAAAAGATGACCCCCGAAGAACGGATCGGGCAGCTTTTCTTAGTTAGCGTTGAAGGGACTACGATCAACAGCGAAGCTGAAGAAGAAGCACTGATCACTGCTTTTCTTGCCAAGTATCCTGTTGGTGGCGTTATCCTTAAAGGGGAGAATGATAATTTCAGCACAGAGCCAGCCAATACAGAAAACCTTTATCAACTCATTGCTGATTTGCAGGAAAAGACTTGGGATTTCTCAAAAGAAAAGGATTGGGCTTATATTCCACTTTTTGTAGGGATTTCGCAAGAAGATCAAGCGCGGATCAATTTATCTCCTCAACCCAGCCCAATGGCAATAGGAGCGACATGGAATCCTGAATTTGCCACACAAAACGGAGCCGTTTTAGGGGAAGAACTTTCGGCTTTAGGAATCAATCTTTATTTGGGACCTTCTCTCGATATTCTTGAAGATCCTAACCCCGCAAATAACGGCGATATGGGTATATTTTCCTTTGGCGGCAACCCCTACTGGGTCGGCGAAATGGGAAAAGCCTTTATTAGCGGATTACACACGGGCAGCGAAAATAAAATACTCGTTATCGCAAAACATTTTCCCGGCAGTGGAAACGCTGACCGCCCTACGCAAGAAGAGATTGTTACTATTCGTAAAAGCGCTGAAGAACTCGAAGAAGTCGAGTTAGCGCCTTTCTCCGCTACAACGGGAACTTTCTCCGCACCTGATAACGCTGACGGATTGCTGGTACCACATATTCGCTATGAGGCTTTCCAAGGCAATATTCGTCCCACAACACGCCCTATCAGTCTCGATGAAAAATCACTCAATGAAATACTCGCCCTTGCCCCCTTCGATGAATGGCGCAAAGCAGGTGGTCTAACCATTAGCGATGACCTCGGCAGCCGCGCTATTCACGATTTTTATGCCCCAGATGGTAATGATTTTTCTGCGCACCTTGTTGCGCGCGATTCTTTTCTCGCCGGTAACGATCTGCTTTATATGGGCAATATCATCTCTTCTGATGCTTCCGATACTTATGCATCTCTTGCCAAAAGTTTTGATTTTTTCACGCAAAAATATAACGAAGATTCAGCCTTTGCCACGCGCGTAGATGAAGCACTCGCACGCATATTAGTGCAAAAACTTAAGCTTTATCCCACTTTTTCCCTTCAGGCAGTACGCCCTGATGCTACAGGGATCAATGAAATCGGGCAAAATATAGAAGCATCTTTCAATGTCGCTCAAAACGCTGCGACGCTGTTCAGCCCCAATATTGATACCCTCGACACTGTTCTCCCCGCTCCACCCGCGCTTGAAGAACGGATCATCTTCATTACCGATACGCAACCAATCTTGCCTTGCAGCACTTGTAAGCCAAAAGAAACCCTATCTGATACCGCCCTTCCTGAAGCAGTTTCACGTCTTTACGGTACAGAAAGCGGCGCAGAGATCAACGAAGGGAACCTCTCTTCCTACTCCTTTGCCGATTACCTCATCTCCCTCGAAAATGAAGAAGACATCTTTTTTGAAAACAGCCTCCGTCAAGCCGATTGGGTCATACTCTCTCTTTCCAATATATCCAGCTTGCCCACTTTACAACAACTGCTGAACGAAAACCAAACCATCCTGCGAGAAAAAAAGGTCATCCTCTTCTCCTTCACCGCTCCTTACGCCCTCGATGCCACCGACATCTCCAAGCTTACCGCCTATTATGGTCTCTATTGTTATACGCCACCATTTGTAGATATAGCCGCACGTCTTCTCTTTAAGGAATTGACTCCCGTAGGCGCTGCGCCGGTTTCTATCTCTGGGATAGGCTATGATCTGGATACCGTTATTGAACCTGCGCCGGATCAGCTCTTGACCCTTAACTTGGCTTTGCCCCTCGAAATTTCTCCCACCCCCGCAGCGGATTCCGCCACCCCCGCCCCTACCGCGATTCCCATGTTCCTGGTTGGTGATACGCTGGCAGTCCGCACCGGAGCCATTCTCGATCATAATGGCAATCTTGTCCCCGACGGAACACTGGTCACTTTTTCGCTCAACACGGGCAACGAGAGCGGCATCCAGCAACTAATTGAAACAGAAACATCTGGCGGCACCGCCCGTGCTGACTTCCAACTCGACCAAACAGGGATTTTGAATATCCGCGTCTCCAGCGGAAAAGCAACCATCTCCGAAACGCTTCGGCTCGACATCTCAGACGAAGGGATTGCAGCCGCTGTCACCATTATCCCGCCAGCTTCACCCGAAGCCCCCACGCCCACGCCTGCTATTTTCCCAACACCCACCCCGGAATCATCTTCTTATATTGAAGAAGGAAAACTCCGTTTCGGGGCATGGTTTGTCGCCTTGCTGCTCTGGGCACTTGGGGCATGGCTGGCATTTCTCACAGGCAAACAGACAGAGTCCACTCGTTGGGGTTTGCGCTGGGCACTCTCTACACTTTTGGGAGGACTTGCCGCCTATAATTACCTCGTCTTTGGATTGCCCGCAGCGGAATCCATCATCGAAAACGGAATTGGCGGGGTGATGATCTTTCTTTTATTTGGGGAAATAGTCGGCTGGTTCGCAGGCTGGATATGGTTGCGAAGATCGATTGAGTAAGAAGCTGACCATATAGAAATAATCTAGCACCCTGACAGTTTAGCAAAAAGGAGAATCGTTGGTTGAGTAGGAGATGCTTTTCGCCATATCGAAACCAACAAGTTGATAGAAACAGCTTTGTTTTGTGGTTTCGATACGCCCTGAAAAAGCATTCAAGGCTACTCAACTGCCCCAAAAAAGTATCGAGGCTCTAGGAAATAAGTGAATCTCTACAAGCAAAGAGCGAAGAGAATTCTCCTCGCTCTTTATTTTCATCACCATTCTTCGTCTGGTCCCAATAACGGATCGTAAGCAGATGGTGTTATCCCCTCTTCTTTCAATTGCTCCCTTAATTTCGTAATTACTTTTTTCAACTCAGCCATACGCACTTCGCGCCCGCTCATTAGAAAGACCATATTATTCAATTCTTCGGTACGTTCCGCTACGCGTTTGTCTAATTCGGTGTTTATTTTTTGCAATGCATCTTCAGCTTCTTTGCGCTCTGTGATATCCAGCATCGTTGTTATCGTGCAAGGTTCTTCACCTAATTCGACGTTCTCTGAGGAAATCACTAAAACAAGAGGCTTTCCTGATTTTGTCTGTGCCTGCACTTCAACATCACGAGCCATTTCTTTTTGACGAGCCTTTCGGATGAGATCAGCACGCACATCAGTCTTGATCAGATTCAGATCAAGACTCGTAAACCCTAGCACTTCTTCACGACTATACTCGACGATAGTCTCCCTGTTAAGTGTTGCCAGCAACAGGGATTGGAACAGATAGAAACAGTTCTTTAACAGTCCAAAGATGATCTGTCAAAGCGGAAACCATCGCAGGTGTACGGGGCTTCCAGCGTCGATCGGGATGATTGACTTCAAGCCGCAAAGATTTATGCGGTCGGACGAAGTTGTAATAGGTGTCTTCCAACGTGGCGGCTGCCTTGTGCATCTCAACGATTTTGGAAAAAGCTAATGTCTTGCGGGTCAACCGACTATTGAAATGCCGACTGGTAAGATTGGAGCGCTCAATGTAGCTCGTGCTTTTCCCAAGGAATGCAAGAACTTCTTCTTCATCACCGTAAATGACGCGCAATTCAGTACCGATAATGCGTCCATTTTCTCTTTGCTTGACAACCTGCAAATACTGCCAATCATCGCCTGGTTGTTTTTGAGTAGGTGGACGTCCAACGCCAGAGTAAGGCGGCACCTTCCCATAAACTTCAACCATTGCTTCCCGGATGCCGCCCCAACCGTCCGAGACAGTCGGTGGAGGTTTCTGCGGATGACCACGCTGAGATTTAAGCATTTCAAATACGATTTGAGAAGCTTCTGTCTCTGTTTTCGCAATCCCTTGCGCTACCCGCAAGCGAGTATCAATATCAATCATTGTAGAGCGCCAAAATTGTCCACTTTCTTCTGTTTCCGGGTAATCTTTTTTTCGCCTTTGTTGCCAACATAAGACCACATCGCATCCACTTGACCACGCTCCAGTTTGTAGTTGGCGAGTAGCAAAGCTTCGATTTGCCTAACATGCTGTGAGGCTTCTCTCAGCCATGCAAGAATGGTATCTTCTTTGTGCCCTTTGACCCGAGCCAGAGTACTGATCCGTACTCCTTCTGCCAAGAAGGCTAAGACCTCCAATATTTCTTCCATCGGTGTGCGACGACGATAGAAAATCGTACCTTTTGTTTCTGTAAATGTTTTCTTGCAAGTCAGGCATTGATATCGCTGAACACCATTTTTTGTTTGTCCATGCTTCTTGATATTCCGTTTTGACACTTTCTCTTGTAGTTTGCCGTAATCTTGGCATTCTGCGTTTGGACAAAAGTCGCCAACATTCGCTAGTTGGCACATATTCATCCTCCTTGGGTTGCTTTTTTACTCTATTTTAGCAACACCCAAGAGGGAGACCATCTACTCGACTAATCGAAGAAAACTCTCATTGGCTTCAAGATAAGAACCATCAGCCTGACGAACGATTGCCATCGGCGAGGGGCTGCTATGAAACGCTTTTGAGAAACGATCCTCCGATATTCTCAGCGCTTTTTCTGCATTCTTGCGTTCAGTGATGTCACTGACCAAAGTCATTATGAAGTCTACAGAACCATCGGGCTTACGTATCGCATTGGCTGATAACTCGGCATAGAAGACGCTGCCATCTTTGCGGAGAAAGCGTTTCTCTAGAGAATAACTATCTATTTCTCCTGCCAATGCCTGCTTATATAGCACAAGATTAGCATCCAAATCATCGGGGTAAGTCATCTCTGCCCAGCTCTTGTTAGAAAATTCTTCACGCGAATAACCAGACATTTCACAGAGAGCGTCGTTGAACTCAATCCATTTTTTTTCCTTTGAAGAGATTGCCATGCCAAGCAATCCCTGATTGAAATATGTTCGGAGTCGCGTCTCGCTTTCCCGCAGGGCCTTTTCCACTTTTTTACGTTCGGTAATATCTAATGCTGAAAAAATTACCCCTAGAGACATGTCATCCATATTAATTGGGGTTGAACTTAAGTATATATTAATTAAAGAACCGTCCTTCTTTTGAAAAATAGTTTCAACAGCTCCCGTGCCTTTTTCTTCGATTTGGGCATATTTCTCTTTGCCCACTCTTTCGAATTCTGCATCATTGGCATAAACTATTCTTGAAGATTTCCCGATCAGTTCTTCTTCTGAATATCCCACCATCTCAACAAAACGCTCATTCACAAATTCGATCTTGCGACCTACGATCATCCCTATGCCAGCTGGGACGGATTTAAAGATGCTCTCCAATTGGTTCTGATTCTTTACTATCTCTTCTTGCGCGAACTTCTGCTCACTGATATCCATAGTAAGGCCAAATATTTGCTTTGGTGTCCCATCTGCTTCTCGGGCAAAAATGGTTTCCTTGGAAAAAAGCCAACGCCATTGCCCTCCTTTGTTCTTCATTCGGTATTCGTGTTCGATGATTTCCCCATCTTTAGCAGTCTGGTAGCGAGGCAGTATTTCTTTTTGATAAGGTACATAGTCTTCCGGGTGCATTAAACTAGGAATTAGTTTGGATCCCATTTCCTGGATTTCTTCAATGCTGTACCCCAATATTTTCATGATTCCCTGATTGCTATAAATATTCTTTTCCTCCACAATATCATAGACATAAATAAGATCAGGAGAGGTGTCTAACAAAGTCTGATTGAATATCTGACTTTTGCGCAAAGAAATTTCCATCTTCTTACGCTCAGTGATATCAAGCATTCCCGCAATAGCGCCCGCATAATCACCCTTTTCATTCGTCATAGGGGCTGTCCGCATCGTGACAACAATTCGTTCTCCATCTTTTCTGATAAATTCAAAATCATGTTGCTCCGCAATGCCTTCTTTACGGCGCTCCAAATATTCGGTAGCGATTGCAATTCCACGTTCATCCATAAAAGAAAATAAGTCTTTGCCGAGCATTTCATCTTTGTCATAGCCGAGCATTTTTTCCATGCTTGGGTTAACAAAAGTGGTTTTGGAATCTTTATCAATCACCCAAATCCCTTCTTGGGCAAGTTCCACCAAATCACGATATTTTTTTTCGCTTTCTTTCAAGTTTTTTAATGCTTTGCTCAACATTTGCGTCTTTTCATCAACGCTACTCTGTAAACGTTCACTTCGATTAACAAATAAATAGATTAACACTGCCATCATCAAAGAAATAACAACGCCCAAAATCTGGAGCAATAAAAAAACTGGAGATGATGATGTATCCCAGCCATCACGAGGCACAGCAGAAAGTTTCCAGGATCCGTCGGGCAAAACAACCTCATAACTAACGGGTTGCTCATTAAGGATTTTCTTTTCTCCAAAAAAAACATCTCCGTTTTTATCTTCCAAGACAAAAATCAAATCACTATTATCATTACTTAATCCAGTACTGGACAATATCGAGGGAATATCCACTACCATTGCCACCAAACCCCAAAACTCATCATCTATAAATACTGCTTGTCGAGCAACAAAACCCAGCCCACTCTGGCGCAACTCATAAGGGCCGCTGAGGGTAATTTCCCTTGTTTTCATAGCTCTTTCTACATCTACACGTACAGAGAGACGTTCATCGGTCAGCAAATTATGGCCTAAAACATTTTCATTGCCTTCTAACGGGTATACATATGTATGTATACCATTCGGCGCAATAGTAAAAGTACGAATGCCCAGTGTGTTTTCATGAAACTCAGTGGCCAAATTATTAAAAGCGCTTTCCATATGATCCATAGCTGAACTATGTTCAGCTTGAACAAAACCATGCAGTCCTTCTAGTAAACCAAAAGAAGAATTTAATGTAATTGTCAGCGTATTCCCATATAGCTCTAATTCTCCCCTTATTGCCCGACGCTTTTCATCCAGAACCATAGCGTTATTGTGGCGAAGAATTACCCCAGTAAGAGTCAAACTCATCATTAGAACCAATAACGCAGCAATGAATGCTTTTTTACGCGGTTTTTTTAAAAAATGGTGTATTGAAAATATATTTTTCTTCATAAGATTTATCCAGGCAAAAAAAGCCCCTTGATTGCAGAATTGGTCTACACAAATATTCTATCAAAAAGCACAGTGTGTTCCATTACAAAATAATCACCGCTCACTCTCCACCCACATCTGCTCACCATCCGTAGTGATATGCAACCAGCCATTCAGGTCTGTGCGTAATATACTATAGTTCTCCACCGCAGCCAGAACACTTCGGTCTGGTAAGCCATATTCATCATCCGCAGCTACGCTCAAGACAATTAATTGCGGCTGTAAGGCATCGATCCATTCGGGGGGATTAAGTGGTGCGTAACCAGAATCTGCTAAAAGGAGTAGGGAAATTTCTCCAAGTTTTTTGGATTCTTCCAGACTCTCAAAATCCATCCCGATTGGCAGCAAAGCCCGAAAAGAATCCCACTCGATGAGGATGACCGCGCCGCGCGTGCCCGAGGCTTGAATCCGTAAAAAGAGATTTTCTCCCAGCTCCAGGCTTTGTTCCGTCTCCGCAACCATGATCGGGATACCGTTATTCGAGAGATATTTATCGAGTGCACGGGAGGCGTAAGATGCCTCGCGGTTTCCGCTCCACAAAACCTGCTGGGGCGGGAAACGTTCCAATGTCCGCGGGAGCGCTGCCAGATCTTCTTCTTGCGGAGAAGCAACGATCAGCCAATCCAGTTCACGCTGGAGAGGGGGCAAACGCTCGCCCAGATCTGCAGAGAGGGTAGATATTTTCTCCCCGCCATTGATGAGGATATTCTGCCCATCCGGCGTTTGGATGAGAATGGAATCGGCTGAACCGGCATCCAAAAAGATGATGTGTAAACGATCATCGGGGAGGGCAAAAGCCACCCGCCAAACCTGAATGGTAAGCAATGTTAGGGTTGCGAGAGCAGCGGTAGATTTTATGGGTGTAGAAAACTTCCCGAAACGGAAACCAGCTATAGTCCACGCGAGCATCGCCAAATAGATCAGGACAACGAGGATAAGTTTCGTATCCCCCAGAACGATCACGCCGTGCGGCATCCCATCAAAAAATTCCACCATCCGAATGGTATAGGTTGTAAAAGGCAGCGCAAAAATGGCGAGGAATTTCCCCAAAGGCAAGATCAGCAGACTGGCAATGAGGGCGATGCCGCCGAATATCATCACAGCAGGTTGGACAGGGAGAATGAAAGGGTTGGCGATAAAAGAGATCAGTGAAATGCGCCCGAAGTGATACATCATAATGGGCATAGTCGCAAATTGAGCAGCGAGGGTGAAGAGGATATATTCACCGATGGGACCAGCGATCTTCTGTGCTTTTTCTTTGGGCATAATGCGCGAGGCTTGGCGTACGAACCAATTTGTTAGTGGCTCGGCGTAGAGGATCAAACCCGCAGTTGCGGCAAAAGAGAGTTGAAAACCTACATCCCAAAGAATGAGATGATTGAAAAGTGCCATGATGACGGCAACAGCGAGGAGAGAAGTAATGCCGTTTTGGCGTCTGCCAAATTGTGCCCCAAGCAAACCTACACCACCCATGATCGCTGCCCGCACAACTGCCGCATCTGCACCAACGAGAACGGTGTAGATGGCAATGCCAATTAAGGCAGCAATGGCGCCAAGATTTTTGCCTAGAAGTCTGCCAAAGAGAGAGATAAGCAGCGCGGCAATAATGGTGATATTAAAGCCGGAAATGGCGATTATATGGGTTGTACCCGTATCCTTAAAGGCTTCCTGAAGGTCTTTGGGTAATCCGCTTTCGACACCGAGTAAAATTCCCGCTAGGAGGGAGGCTTCGGGGTCAGGAAAAAGTTCATAAGTATTGGCGAGAGCACGATCTTTGAGATCAAAGATAGCAACCCTAATGGGATGCCCGCCACGCTCTTCAGGCAGGAATGTGGCTTCTGCGTTGCGCATATAGGCGTGAATTCCGCTTAGGGCGAGGTAATTTCTGTAAGAAAATTCTTCGTTTTCGGGCGGGGTTTCGAGAATGCCACGCACGCGGACGTGGTCGCCGTAGTGATAGATTTCTCCGGCATCCACACGGACAAGAATTTTGCCATGCACATAAAGGTGATTTCTTTTGTCGGGGCGGTCTATATATTGGGTATCTATTTGGAGATTTGTGTAATTATCGCGGTAGTCGGGTGAATCGGAAATAACACCGGCGATGAGCATTTCATCCTGCCCATCTGTAAACCAGATGATGTTCTTCGGGTCTTCGGCATCGGGCTGGTTAAATTGAAAATAATAGGCACCAAAGATGAAGAAAAAAGGCAGTAAAAAGTGAAAGGGGGAGAGTCTAAAAAGGAAGGCGGGGCTTTTGGTTTTTTCACGCAGACGCTGAAAAATAATGAGAAGAAAAGCGAGAATGAGCGTAATAGCCCCTATTTGCATCCATTGCGTGGTTTCCAAAGAGATAGCGCGCGCAAGAACTAATCCACAGAGGAAGGAAAGGGAAACGAGCGTTAGGGGAGAGAAGAAAAGTTGCATGGATAGTTTACGTCGTGCAGACTATATCTCTTTATGGTTTTGGGCTGGTGTGCGTCGCACCTTCAAGGAGAAGAATTATCTCGTCGTTGGGCAAAAAGTTCATCGACAGGCATTCCCTCGTCGAAGTTGGTGCGACGCACGCACTTTTTCCTAGAAAAACTTTAGAATCGCTATAACGCCAAAAATACCGACCACAACCGCCGCACCAATCACTGCGTCGCGCATATTGCGGTGATCTTTGAGTTGGAGCAATGGATGAATTCCTTCCACTACCCAGCGGGGACCGCCAAACCAGGCAAAGATCAATCCGCCGAGCAAGCCGCCGATATGCCCCCAATTGTCGATTCCAGGAGACATGCCAATAAAGAGATTGACCGCAGCGACCATGACAATATTGCTCAAGGCTTTTTGGGCGCGCTGGCCGAAGAGACTCTTGTTCAGGTAGAGGAAAACGCCTTCGGCGGCAAGCAAACCAAAAATCGCGGTCGATGCGCCGAGAGAGTTCGAATCTGAGAAATAGAAAGAGAAAACATTTCCGGCAAATCCGCTGACGAGATAGAGCATCAAAAAGCGGAGATGTCCCATGCGGCTTTCCATCCCCGCACCGATAGCGAGCAGGGCATACATATTGAATCCGATGTGCGTCAATGAGCCATGCAGAAGCACAGGCGTAATTAGCCGCCATAGTTCTCCGCCAAGAATAAATTCGTTGACTTTCATCCCCAAATAGGCAGGATAATCGCCGTTCAGGAAGAATTCACTCGCCATTTGGAGCAAATAGATGAGGATGGTTATCCCCATAATGGTATAGGTTACGCGCGGAGGCGTGGAGGGGAAAGCGACATTAACTTGACGTGGTTGGGGTGTTTCCTGGACGTATTCGGGAGCCGGTGTTTCGTTCATAAACTTACCTTTCGGGGATGTGTGCGGTGGTGCTCGGCATGAATAATTGCCTGAATTGTGTCAACCGCTTCGTTGAGTTCGTCATCTTGGTTTATGACGACATAATCGAATTCGATTACGCGTTTCATTTCCTGACGCGCGGTGGCGATACGCAGATTTAAGCCCTCAGAAGTTTCTGTCTTTCTTGCCCTGAGCCTGTTGACCAGTTCTTCTTCATCTTTTGTCGTTAGAAAGATGAGTACCGCCTCTGGCGCCATTTTTTTGACCGTTGCTGCACCCTGAACATCGAGGCGCATAATGACATCTTTTCCGCTCGCGAGCGCATCTCGCACCTGTTGTTTGGGAATACCTTTATAGTCGTTATAAACAATGGCGTATTCGAGCAATTCATCATCTTCGATCATTTTCGCAAATTCATCGCTGGAGATGAAAAAATAATCTTTGGCATGAACTTCCCCTTCTCGGATAGGACGGGTTGTAGCGGTGACAACAAAATGGAAAGGCTGGTCGCCACGCTCTTCCATCAGATGAAGTACAGTATCTTTGCCGACCCCGGAGGGGCCAGAAACGACGATGAGCAAAGGTTCTGGGTGATAAATATCAAATTCGGATGTATGAGTCATAGAGGGTATTGTACCTGAGGAGGAGGGAGTTGGAAAAAAGAATTCTAGCCCCTTTTTTGCTAGCGTTACATTCGTTGTAGCGTATGTTACTTGCTAATCTCATTTACTCAATATTTCTTCATCAAAGAAGGCATTTACCGCCGGGAAAACTTGATCAATCTCTGTAAATTCTCCAGCATGGTTCAAACCCTCCAAGATCGCCACCTCGATATTATTTTCTTCTATAAGCAAGGTATTACTTTGGATCCATTTCATAGTGGGCTGATTTTGAGCTCCAGAGACCAACAAAGTAGGACATTGAAGATCCTGCGTGGCTGGTGTTGGCCAAGTCTTCATGGCCTGAAAGAGTGCCCATAAAACTGGGATTTGAGCCTTAGGTCCAACGTGCTTGGCTTGGGTAGATGTGCGTGCTTCTTGTGCTAGTGCACCCCATTTTTGTTCAAACGCTGCAATGTTTTTTTGAATTCAGGAAATAACACCGAGCCCAAGGGAATTCCGATCACTACCAAGGCCTTAACGCACGCAGAGCGGGTCGCCAAGAATCTGGCGATATTACCGCCCAGACTATAGCCCCATAATGCGTATTGCTCTATTCCGCAAACGTCGAGTACAGCTTTCACGTCATTTGCTAACTGCTCTAACCTAAAACCGTCTATTTCTAACGTTGGCTCACTATCACCACAGCCTCGAAGATCAATCGTGATGACAGTAAAAGTGTCTTGCAATCTGGCAACATAAGCAGTCTTGTGCCAATCAGCTCGTGTTTTACCAGCCCCGTGTAACAGAACTATTGCGGGACCCACTCCCTGAATATCGTAAGCGATCTTTACACCATCGGAGGATTGAACCAAATTTGTTTTCATAGTATGAAGTCTAATTAACATGTTTGGGCGAGTTAATTTGATGTTATGCCAAATGTTCTTTGCATAATATGCTTTCAGCATGGTTTTGTGATGCAAAAACGCATGATAAATATATTATATGCAGAATCCCTGCTTCAATTTTATCATTCAGAGCCCTTACTCCTGATGTGATCAAAACATATAAATTAAATCATTAGACCTCTTGCATAAGTGTGCCATAATAGGCGCATGAGATATGATGATATAAAA
>JABGQT010000196.1 GCA_018648685.1 Anaerolineae bacterium | reverse complement strand
GTGAACTATAACATGGATGCCATTTTTCCATTTTGCGCTGAGGCAGCACAATACCAGCATGATGAGAAAGTACACCATCATGGCAATATCGTGAATGCCTGCTACATAACGACCAAAGCTTGTCATGATCACCCATAATGCAGTCAACAGGAAAAAGCTGACTTCTTTCACATACCCTGCTCGAATGAGAAAATAAGCTGGGATCAGGGCTAAAGAAAGCAAGCCCAATATCCAGGTCTGTTCCCTTTCTGCTTCCGTCCCGATAGTCCAATTAAGCCAATATAGCACTATAGAAAAAACAAAGATGATCAAAATGCCATAGTGAAGAAGGCGAGCGTGACGAGTTTTTTCACGCTGACCTTCGAAGACAGGCGGGGACAGAAATTTACGGAGGGAATTCCACATATCATTTATTCTACAACATCACAAAGATAAAAAAAGAGAGCGTTTTCCTGCAATTGCCTGAAAAACGCTCTTCCTTTCATTATTGTGAATTCGTGATCACTTCCGCTTCAACGTCCTGTATTTAACGCTCTTTGGCACATCAACCGATTTACCATAGCGCTTGTGATAATCCTCTTCATAATCTGACCAGTTGCCCAAGAATAAGCGTGCTTGCGAATCCCCTTCAAAGGCGAGGATGTGGGTGCAGATCCTGTCGAGGAACCAGCGATCATGGCTGACGACGACGGCGCAGCCAGCGAAATTTTCTATCGCTTCTTCGAGGGCGCGGAGGGTATTTACATCCAGGTCATTGGTAGGCTCATCGAGGAGGATGACATTTGCGCCTTCTGTGAGCATTTTTGCGGTATGAACGCGATTTCTTTCACCACCAGAAAGGACTCCAACTTTCTTCTGCTGGTCAGTGCCAGAGAAGTTGAAGGAGGAAACATAGGCGCGCGAGTTCATTTTTCGCTCACCAAGCACGATATTATCGGCGCCGCCAGAGATCTCTTCCCAGACGGTTTTGTCGGGGTCGAGGGAGCGGTCTTGATCTACATACGCCATTTTGACCGTTTCGCCGATCTTGACTGTACCGCTATAGTCTTTTTCTTCGCCGGTAATGATTTTTAGCAGGGTGGTTTTACCTGCACCGTTGGGTCCGACGATCCCGACAACAGACCCGGGTCGAATTTCTGTATTGAAATCTTCGAGGAGCAATTTCTCGTCGTAGGCTTTGGTGATGCCATCCAAATTAATCACAATATCGCCCAAACGCGGTCCGGGCGGGATGTAAATCTCGAGCTTGGCGCGCCGTTCTTCGCTTTCTTGCGAGAGCAAATTTTCATAGGCATTCACACGAGCCTGCCCTTTGCTCTGCTTCGCTTTCTGCGACATATTGATCCACTCCAACTCACGTTGCAGGGTTTTCTGCCGTCTACTTTCGCTCTTTTCTTCCTTGCGCAGGCGTTCTTCTTTTTGCGCGAGCCAGGATGAATAATTCCCCTGCCAAGGGATGCCATAGCCACGGTCGAGTTCGAGAATCCACTCGGCGACGTTGTCGAGGAAGTAGCGATCATGGGTGACGGCGATGACGGTGCCTTTGTAGGTTTGGAGATGATGTTCGAGCCAGGCAATCGATTCGGCATCGAGGTGGTTTGTCGGTTCGTCGAGCAGGAGGATGTCGGGTTCGAGTAGCAAGATTCGGGTGAGGGCGACACGACGACGTTCACCACCGGATAATGTTTTTATGGAGGTATCCGCTGGAGGGCAGCGCAGGGCGCCCATCGCCAATTCCAAACGTGAATCCAGATTCCAGGCATCAACGTGATCGAGAGTATCCTGAAGTTTGCCTTGCTCAGCAATGAGAGCGTCGAAATCGGCATCGGGATTGGCGAATTCTTCGTTGAGTTCGTCGAAACGCTTGAGCTGATCGACGAGGGGCTGGACGGCTTCTTTGACGGTCTCAATGACGGTTTTGCTTTCGTCGAGTTGGGGTTCCTGCTCGAGGTAGCCGACGGTGTAGCCCTTGGACATGGCGATCTCGCCGATATAGTCTGGGTCTATTCCGGCCATGATGCGCAGGAGGGTGGATTTGCCCGATCCGTTCAGGCCGAGGACGCCGATCTTTGCGCCGTAGTAGAAGCCGAGCGAGATATCTCGCAGGACTTGTCTGTTGTTGGGGGGATGGATGCGCCCGACGCGCACCATGGAGTAGATTACTTTTTGGGTGTCTGTGGTCATTTTTTTCTTTCCAAATTAGGTTAATAGGTGATGTGATTTTATCAGGGTTTTAGAGTTATACACAAAGGGTACGAAGAGAAAAAAGCCCACCATTCGGCGGACTTGAGTTGCGAGCAAGTATTTTTATTCTCTAAATTGAATGATTATTTAACCAATCAGCAAATGATAACTGTTGCCCTTTTTCTTGTTTTCGATGTCGAAGTCGTGAGTTTTTCTGAAAGGTGATTTTCCCATCTGGGAGTGTGTTTTGAAGGTGTTTTCCAATTTCAATTGCAACAGCATTAATAGTTTTATCTCCATTATCAGTTAGATGGTAGATGTCCTTGAATTTCTTTTTATACTTATTAAGTGCGATGTTGTAACAGTTATTAATCTTTTTCAATCCTTTTTTGTTTGCTAGGGTTGACTCTGGTTTAGGATCCCACTGATCAAGCTCTTCCGCTAACCCGGCAATAGGGCTTCTCGGGTAAATTCCCTCACGTTGTAATGAGATATCTGGAGTAGTTGTCATAACAATGACAATATCAACGATATTGCAAAGTTTTCTCCTAGTTAGGGATGTTGCGTGTGTTATTAGCTCGCTCCTATTAATATATTGTTGTTCATGATAGAGATGTAGAAAAGCTAATATGTCAAAAAGTCCTCTGTTTAGAATAACAATATCGGATTTAGTGTCTTCGGTGATTTCAACAAGGTTTCTAATGGTCGTTGCAAACATCCAATATAGTTTGTAATCATATCGACTTTCAAGTTTACAATACCTATATACTTCGTCAATTACAGTTACGTTAAAACCACGATAATCTCTCAGGTAATCTGCCAATATTTCTATTTGCGTGTTCTTTCCACTATTTGGGGTACCGGCAAATTCAATGACCAATGGTTTACCCAGAACTTCTAATGGGGGATTTTCCGAAATGATCTCAATAATTCCATCTCGAGCAACGGATTTAATCAATCCTAGTTTCAATAGTTTATTCTCTATCATTTTAATTATAGCAGGTTGCTCTTTGTGTTCTATCATTAATTGAATTAATGACTTCAATACCATAAAAGGGAGTTTGTCAATTCTAATATTGATAATACCAATTAGTTGTTTTCCTTGTTAACAAAAGATCCAATGAATGCTGCTAAACCACTAAGAAGTGTAAGAAACGGTTCGAAACTTGGGTTAGTTATCAACCAGATAATTGCAAAAACACAAAATACAATAGAAATTATTCGAAGAACAATCCGCCAAGAAAGTCTAGAAAAGAAGGAAGTATTTTCTTGAGAAAAAGATGAAGGAAGTTCTTTTAGACTTTGGTCAATATTTGCACTAATAATTCTAATACTTTTTGCATAAGCAATATCTTGTGCGTAAAACGGTGAAAACGCACACCTTAAACGGTTGATGTCGCACAGTCAGC
>JABGQT010000133.1 GCA_018648685.1 Anaerolineae bacterium | reverse complement strand
AGCCTCCATTAATATTTCACTATATTTGTCCAATAACCTTTGAGGGCAAACACTCCTCACATCCACAATGCCAGGATTTGACGTGCCATTGTTTGGATGGATCGCGTTGATTCCACTTTTGATGGTACTCATCACATCTCCCGTTAAACAACATTACGCCCTCGCTCTCCCATTTGGCTTGCTTCTGTCCATTGGAGTCCATAACTGGTACCCGAACATCTTTCCCCCAGCTCTTGGCTATTTCCTGATCTTTGCAGTGGGAACATTCTACGCCGGGATGCTCCAACTTGGCGCATGGCTCTATGCTCGTCTACCGAATAGTCTGAAAATTTTCGCTTTCCCCGTGGCATGGACAGCGATAGAATTCGTCAAATTTATTGTCCCCGTTGTCGAAGATTGGTGGTTTGTATTGCTCGCCAAGAGCGCATGGAGATTTCCGTCTGCATTGCAGGTTTTGAGCGTGACAGGTTTCCCGGGACTCAGCTTTTTGATAATGTTGGCAAATGTGGCAATTGCGGGATTAGTGATTAGGCAATTAGGAATTAGGCATCAAGGCATTTCTAAACGAGTAAGTATTTCAGCTATTGCAGGCATTATAGTTGCCCTGATTTGGGGAGCACTTTCCAGTTTAACGCCTCCAGCAAGGATGTTTACCATCGCAGCACTGACGGATATGGTCGATCAAGATCCCGATATTCTTGCCGCAAGCGAGTTTTCTGCCAAGGAATTTGGGACTGCTGAAAACACCCCTGAAGTATCACAAAAAATCTTCGATCTGGATGCCGAACTAACGCGTTCAATTAGAAGCAGTGGTCTTATTGTTTGGCCTGAGAATGAATTCGCGGATGCAGATGATGCTTATTTTATGGATCAACTCAAAGATTTATCCGTAGAAATGGGCAGTTATATCGTTGCAGATGTGGTTTGGCACGCAGATACGGGGATGCACGATACCGCCCTGATGATCTCCCCCGCAGGCGAAGAAGTCGGCAGAAGAGCAAAGATCAACACCACATCGGGTGAAGAAAAAGCTGGTTTTGTGCCGGGGCCACTTGAGTATCCCGTTTTTGATGCCCCTCCATTCGGCAAGGTTGGCTTGGGCGTTTGTTGGGATCGACACCGAATCTACATCACCCGTGAATTAGCAAGAAATGGCGCAGAAATCGTGCTAATGACCGTTGATGATGACTTTAACGCCAGTACAACTTTCCCACCCTTCCACGCTTCAGATGGCGTTTTTCGTGCCGCCGAAAACAGAATTTCAATGGGTTTGGGAACTACGAATGGCATCTCAATGGTGATTGATCCCTACGGGCGCATCACCGCCGAAGGCGAGATCAATGAACGTGGCGTAATTATTGGAGACACCTTCACCGTCCCAGGGCAAACGCTCTACACCCGCTTTGGTGATTGGTTCGGCTGGCTAATGCTTGTTGTATTGGCGGCACTAACGCTTATAGCACTCAAAAGAGAATAATCTAAAAAGAACTCATTAATCCCAAGTATGCCTCCGCGAGGAACATGCCTATACGACGACGCGGTCTTATTTCTATGAGATTGCCACGTCGGGCTATCGCCCTCTTCGCAAATTCATCCATATTAGGAAATGCTGAAAAGCACTTCATAGAAAACTAAAAGAGAGATCGTCAATAAGGCAATCTCTCTTTTGATTCATCTACCACTCAGAAAGAATGAGTATAATCATGCCACTTTAATAAATACGAGGAACTATGGCAAAAGACCGTTTCGGAAGAAATATCCACTACCTACGCATTAGCTTGACTGACCATTGCAATTTGCGCTGCGTTTATTGCATGCCCGAAGATATGACCTTTAGGCCCAACGCAGAATTAATGCAGGATGATGAAATCTTGACACTCACCCGTTTGTTTGCAACACTGGGATTTGATAAGATCCGCTTGACGGGAGGGGAACCGACGATTCGCAGAAATGTAGTGGATATCGTCCGCGGCATCTCGGAGACCGAGGGGATTCGCTCCGTTTCGATGACGACGAATGGCTTGCTTCTGTCTAAATTGGCGCAACCCCTTGCTGATGCGGGTCTCGAACGAGTCAATATCAGCATTGATACCCTCGACGCAGATAAGTTTAAACGTCTGACACGCTGGGGGAAAGTAGAAGAGGTTATAGAAGGGATAAAAGCTGCTGAAAAGGCCGGTTTAACGCCCATAAAGCTCAATGCCGTTGTTGTGACTGGTTATAACGAGGTTGACGTGATCCCCTTGGCGGGTTTAACGGTAGAAAACCCGTGGCAAGTCCGCTTTATTGAAATGATGCCATTTGGCGGGGCAACAGAGTTTCAATTAACTCAAATGGTCACGGCTGATCAGATACGAGAGCAAGTTGAGGACAAGTTCGGTCCGTTGGAAGTTGTCAACGGCGGGAAATTAGATGGGGAGGCGCGTCTCTTCCGTTTGCAAAATGGTATCGGGGATATCGGATTCATTTCCTCCGTCACTTCGCCTTTCTGCTCATCCTGCACGCGGGCGCGCTTAACTGCCGACGGCATCCTGCGCTTATGTTTATTACGCGAAAAAGAAATCGACTTGCTCACCCCGCTCCGCGCAGGTGCAACAATTGACGAGTTACGAGCACTAATTCTTGATGCTGTTTGGGATAAACCCTGGGGACATGGTCTGGAAAACGGAACAATTGCCGTAAATCGTGTGATGAGCGAAATTGGAGGGTAAATGTTTGCTTCTGAAAATGGGATTAAAGCAATTTTTTTCGATCTTGACGGCACACTAAGACATACTGTTCCCTCTGTATCCGATACGCAAAGAGAAAAAATGTCTGAATGGGGCGTTCAGATAGGCGATGAAGAAAACCTGGAAGTAGGGCGTTGGGAACATTATTACTGGGCGCGTTCTGCTGAATTGATGGGTGATTCTGAAAAATTTGATGGCGATGACGAAGCCTTTTGGTGGAATTATATGAGCAAGCGCCTTAAGAAAATGAACCTAAAGCCGGCAGAGATAGAGCGGTTATTGCCTTTGCTGAACACCTTTTTTTCAGAAGAATATGCGCCAAAAAATTGGGCACCGCCAGAGCTATATGAACTTTTGCCCCAACTCCGTAAAGCGGGTTATACGCTTGCTGTGCTTTCTAATCGGCGTTCACCTTTTATAGATGTTATGGATGAGCTATCGCTGACAGAGCATTTCGATGCGGTGATGTTCGCAGGCGAAGTTGGCTCGTGGAAACCTAATCCTGAAGTATTTACGCCCCTGCTAGAGCGTTTTAAGCTCGCACCCGAAGAGACTCTCTACATTGGGGATAATTATTATGCCGATGTGGTCGGTTCTCGCAAGGCAGGGCTGGTGCCTGTTCTTTATGACCCGCGTGAGCTTTTCCCCGATGCTGATTGTGAGCGAATTACTTCTTTTGATGCTTTGGGCGAAATGTTGGAGAGGTAAAAGTAAATTTATTTAGGTGAAAAATGAAGGTCTACGATTTCAAAATACCCGGATCTCTTTGCCAACTAATTGATGATGGAGTATGGCCTGATGAAAACAGCTCCATCAATCGTCAAGAAAGAGAGCCTCTAATTAGTAAAGAAGTTGTTCAAAGAATATTTCCAGACTTTGACAAAATTGTGTTAATGAAACCTCCGTTTCATACAATTGGAGATGAGGCAAAAGTTTGGAATGATTTTTGGGTTACTTTTCTCACAAACTTTGGCGAAATAGACTACGATAAGGCTGTGGTAATAGCTGATTTTGGTCTCGGCTCTGATTCTGTAATAATTCTGTATTATGAAAGCACTAATTTGCCTGTTGTTATGTATCTAAATTGGTCATTTGTGGAACAAAAAATCTGTCATTCATGGGTGAAAACGCACGATTCATTCGATTCTTTTATTAAAGACATTGACTTGTAAAAACTAAAAAACGCCCTTTTTCAAGAGCGTTTTTTAGTCTAATTTTCACTTCAGCGAAATTAGGTGCTGCGCGCTATTTTCCCTACTTCGTATAAATCTCTTCTTTCAACATTTGCCCTAAACGAGCAATCCCCTCACGGATTGTATCTGGATCTGGGAAGGAGAAATTCAACCGCATTGTATTTTCGCCGCCACCATTGGCATGGAAAGGGGCACCGGGTACATAGGCCACTTTTTTCTCAACGGCTTTTTCGAAGAGTTCTATCGCATTTAATTCTGTGGGAAGAGTCACAAAGAGGAACATGCCGCCTTCTGGATGTGTCCATTTCACTTCGGGCGGGAAAAGTTCATCCATCGCTTCGAGCATGGCATCGCGGCGTTCTTTGTAAGTCGCACGAATAACTTCTACATGTTTATCAATAAAATCATTCTGACTAACTTCGTGAACCGCCATCTGATTAAAGCTGGATGTGTGCAGATCTGCGCCTTGCTTGGCTTGCACCAATCTTTTGATGACACTCTCAGCACCAATTGCCCAAGCGATTCGAATGCCAGGAGCGAGAAGCTTAGAGAAAGTGCTCAGATAGATCACATTCCCGTTATAGTCGCTGCCATTTTGTTCACGGAATTTACTGTCCACAACAGCCACCGGAGGGAGATGATCGCCCTCGAAACGGATCTGTCCGTAAGGGTCATCCTCGATGATCGGCGTTCCATAATGGTCGGCTAATTTCACCAATTCCTCGCGGCGTTTTAAACTTAGGGTTACACCGCTGGGATTTTGGAAGTTTGGCAGCACATAGATAAATTTTGCTCCCCGACGAAGGGCCTTTTCCAACTCAGAAGTGATCATGCCTTCTTCATCCATCGGAACAGAGAGATATTCTGCGCCATAAGCGTTCCAAGCCTGTAATGCACCGAGATAGCTGGGATTTTCTACGATCACCTTATCACCACGATTGATGAAAAGTCGCCCGACCAGATCAAGTGCCTGCTGTGAACCAGATGTAATAGAAATATTCGATGCCCTAACATTTAAACCATAACGTGCTGAGCGTTTTGCAATCATTTCTCGTAAGGGGAGATAGCCTTCGGTTGTGCCATATTGCAAGGCTTTTTCTGGATTATTCTCCAGGACGCGATGTGCAGCTTCTTGAAATTCTTTAACCGGAAAAACTTTTGGAGCAGGTAAACCACCTGCAAAAGAGATGATCTCTGGTTTTTGAGTCAATTTCAGAATCTCGCGAATGAAGGAACTTTTCATTGCTTGCATACGGTGGGCATAACGATATTCCCAAGGTGTTTCCATTGAATCTCCTTTTTAGCAGTTAGAAATAAAAAGACCCGACAGGTTGATAGAAACCGATCAGGTCTTTTTGGGGTTCATTATTCTCTAAAGCACATAAAATAGCCAAACTTATTCATAATTCCATTATAACAGTCTGTGATTATTTTTTTGTCATTATTGAGTCTGATAAAGGTCAAAAAGACTTGTTCTATTTCACTGTCACCCACACGCCGACGAATACCAGTAGCAAACCCAATGCACGGGTGATATCGAAGGGGCGGGGGTGCGCACCAAATAATCCATAATGATCCAGAATAACACTCACGAGCAGTTGTCCGGCAACGATCAACACGACAGCCGGCGCAACGCCAACACGCGGAACCATATAACTCATCCCAGCGATGACGACCAATCCCAGCACGCCTGCGCCTAACGCGTACCAGGGAACTTCTCGCCAACGGGATAAATTTCTACCTCCATAAAAAATCAGGGGGATCAATGCTGCTAAAGTTCCGCCAAGATGGATATAAAAGACGCTTTCCAGCGTGCCGATCTTTTGGCTCATCAAGCTAGATAAGGGTCCCTGCAACCCGACAGCAATACCGCCGAGCAGACCAAAAAGGATCACAAAGCCTAAGGTTCCCATATCTACTCGTGTACCGTGCCGTCGGGCATAATTGCCTCCGTCATTTTGGCATCAAAAAGGATTGCGTACTGAGTCATTATTTACTCCTTCTTTCTAAGCAGAAAGAAATTATAACGCCAAATGGGATGAACTGCCGCGCCGCGCTTGGGTTTAGCTTGCTTGCTGCAAAAAACAGCATCTCTACCTAAGCCTTATCTCGTTAACTGATGTTACGCAAAAGATGCTTTTGGCAGACTTTGGGGTTGGCCTCTCCCTCTGCCTTCTCCCCTTGGGAGAAGGTTAGGATGAGGGGAAATGACAGTCTATTGCTTTTCACTCCATAACATAAGTCAATAACTTTGCTCAATGGGCAGATTCTCAGCTAAAAACGCTCCCACCTTCTCCCAAAATTCTGGATGATAATGACAGTCACTATGCCCTTTTTCCGGCACTACCCACAAATGCGTTTTTTCAAGGTTTGCTGCGTGCAGATCATCTGACTGCTCAAGCGGAATAGTCTCGTCATTTTCGCCATGGATCAAGAATATCGCTGCATCTGTTTTCGAGATGTGACTTGCAGGAGCAATTTTCTCGAAATCAAAACCATAACGCAAACGCATATAGCCAAATAATAGAGTCCCTACAAATTGCGGCACACGTTGCTTTTCAAATTGTCCTCTCATCACCTTGATCGGATGCGACATTGCCCCAACTGTCACCGCTGCCCGGACGCGTTCATCCTGTCCCGCCGCAGCAATAGATGCGCCGCCACCGATCGACAAACCGATCAAGCCGATTTCTTGAGAAGAGATATTCTCGCTAGCCGAAATATAGTCCAGCACGGCGAGTACGTCTGCTGTAAAAGTGCCCACCGTTGGGTGTTTGAGCTTTGTGCTGCTACCATGATTGCGCGCGTCAAAAGCCAGCAAGTTATATCCCAGCGGATGCAATTTACGGATATAGGCCATCATCCGTTCTATATTGCGCCCCCAGCCATGCGTCAGAATTATCGTTGGCGCATCGGGAGAATTTAGCATCCACCAGCCGTAAAGAGAGCCGCCATCCGCTGTGGGGATTGCTATTTCTTCAAAGGGAATATCAAATTTCTCGGGCGTGCGATTATGTGGCGGCGAATCGTACGCATACATGTGCCCGATACCGTAGTCGAGGGCAAAAGAAAAAATAACGATGATGATCAAAATCCAAAAGAAGGTCATTCTATATTTCCTTGAAAATATTTTGATAATGGCTATATTGAAATGATATGATGAATCTGCGAGGAAGGCTTTAGCCTGACAAAGCAGTCTCCTTATCTAAAAGAGAGATTGCTTCGCCGAAAGGCATCGGCTCGCAAAGTCATCATAAGAGGGCAATTTATTCTACAATAGCCCCATCCCCACCACGGCGACTATCGCCAACCGCTACCCAATGTCCATTCTCCAGCGCAACGGCGTGCGTGCCGCCGAAATACATATTCAGGTTTTGCCAGCGATTGACTTTATAGCCCATCTCTTCCAGTGCCGCCGCACGTTCTTCAGAAATGCCACCTTCGAGATGCAAAATCCCTGCACCAAAGTGAACGCGCGAAGCATGCACTGCTTCTTCGAGCGGCATTTTGAAGTCGATCACATTGCTCACGGCTTGCAAAATCGCCGAGCGTAAACGGCTCGAGCCGCCGCTCCCCAACACCATTTGCGGCGCACCATCTTTGAGCAAAATGGTCGGCGACATCATTGTCGTTAAGCGTGTGCCCGGAGCGAGTTTATGAAATCCCTGCGGGTGCAAATCGGCTTCGCCGAGCATATTATTCATGCAAATTCCCGTTCCATCCACCACATAGCCCGCGCTCTCGCCCGCCGTTGTTGTTACGCCGACGAAATTCCCTGCCGCATCCACAACGCTGATATGCGTGGTGTGGTCGGGGCCTTTAGGATAAAGCGGTTCTGTGGGAGGTTTTGCCCCCTGCAAAATCTCATTTAATTTCTCTTGATATAAACTCAGATGTTTCTCGTTTAGAAATCTTTCGACACGCTCTTGGCTCGAACTTGCTTCCGCATCCCAAAGAGGACGGGCGATGTTCGTTAGCCGCATCGCTTCTGCTAAAACACGAATATGCTCCACGCCGAGATGTTCCATTTCAGTTAAATTAACCGATTCGAGCAATTTGAGCGTAAAAGCGATTAATCCGCCGCCAGTCGAAGGCATGGCGGGGAAAAGCAAATCCACATCACGGTAGGAGATGCGCAGCGGCTCGAGATTTCGCACCTGATAATTTGCCATATCCGCTTCGGTGATGAGGCCGCCGTGAGATTTTTGGTCGGCGATAATTGCCTGAGCAAGGGAACCACGTGAAAAGGAGAGCGATCCTTCTTCCGCTAATTGGGCGAGATTCTCTGCCAGCTTGGGGAATGCGTTTTTCTCGCCAGCGAGCCAAGCTGATCCATCCCTTTTTTTATACATGGTGTTAATTTCGGGTGTGTCTTCGTAGATAGGGGTCAAAAAATCGAGCACATATTCCTGAGAAGAGGAAAGCTCAACACCCTCGCGCGCCATGCGGATCGCTGGCTCGAGCAGGGTTTTGAAGGGAAGCGTGCCGTGCTCTTTAGCGAGGGCACATAGCCCTGCGACGATACCCGGCACAGCGCTGCTGGCACGCCCGATATAGAGCAAGTCTTGAGCAGGGCCATAATCGGATGTGACGGGATGAAAATCCATCTCAGGGTAGGGGGTGCCAGAGGGCATATCGACAAAAAAGTCGTAGACTTCGGCTTTGTCTTGCTTGATGTCGCCAACGATGGCGATGCCGCCCCCGCCAATACTGGTCATGACCGATTCGGCGACAAAGGAGGCAAAAACAGCGGCGATGGCTGCATCTACGGCGTTGCCGCCACGTGCTAAAATTTCTTTTCCGGCTGCGACGGTTTGTGCGTCTCCGCCTGCGATGACACCTTTCATAAAACAAATCTCCTGCGCAATTAAGATTGGCATAGTATACCTCTAGGAAAGAGGGCGTATAATAAAATAAAAGAAAAAAATGGAGTCCCTATGAAATCACTTTGGCTCGAAAATAAAACACTCTCCTATAAAGAAAATCAGCCCAAACCTGCCCAAACAGATGAGGCATTGATCCGCGTGCGGCTGGCAGGAATTTGCGGCACAGATTTGGAAATGGTGAAAGGCTACTATCCCTTTACGGGCGTGCCCGGGCACGAATTTGTCGGTGAAGTTGTTGAATGCGCCGACAAAAAATGGATCGGACAGCGCGTGGCCGGTGAGATCAATGTCAGTTGCGGAACGTGTGAAGCCTGTTTAAATGGGCGTTCAACACATTGTGAAAAGCGGACGACACTTGGAATCCATGATCGAGATGGGATATTTGCGGAATACGTCACACTCCCAACCCGAAACTTACTTCCAGTTCCCGATACAGTTTCTGACGAGAAAGCCGTCTTCACAGAATTGGTTGCAGCGGCGGTGGAAATCACGCAAGAAGTTCATATCCGCCCAACGGATCGCGTACTCGTCATCGGCGCGGGGAGATTTGGTCAGCTTATTGCGCAGGTTTTGCATCTGACAGGCGCTGATCTGCGTGTTGTGGCGCGACATCCTATTCAACAGAAATTGCTGACAACACGCGGCATTCGGTTAATTGATGAGAAAGCGGTAGAAGAAAATAGATGGGATGTGGTGGTAGATGTGACGGGATCGGCATCCGGTTTTTCGCTCGCGCGCCAAGCCATTCGTCCGCGCGGGACGCTGGTGATGAAATCCACATATAAGGGTGATATGCAGGTGAATTTCTCATCCATCGTCGTGGATGAGATCAATATCATCGGCTCACGCTGTGGACCCTTTGCACCCGCGCTGCGCCTGCTGGAAAACAATCTGGTTGATCCGCTCGGCATGATCGCGGCAGAGTATCCGTTGGAAGAGGGCTTGAAAGCCTTTGAAAAAGCTGGCACACGCGGCGTGCTAAAAGTGTTGTTGAGACCTTAAAGGAAAAATCCCTGCTCCTGTATAAGAGCGGGGATTTTTGTTTAATTGACTCACGCTACCAATTTGCCCCCTCTGTCCTGCGGACCTCTCCCCCAAATTCTAAATGCGGAATTTAGGGTAGAAAGCGACTTCAGTTATTCACAAGAATCAATCTCGAAGAGCGCGCAAAGGCAGGTGAATGATGAAAGACGTTCCTTCGCCTGATTTACTTTTCACTTCTATTGAGCCACGATGTCCCTGTACGATCTGCTTGCTAATTGAAAGCCCCAGCCCTGTACCAGCAACTTTATCTTCTGTTTCATGAACACGGAAAAACTTTTTGAAAAGGTGTTTCATCGCTTCTTCAGGGATACCATAGCCAGTATCTTGCACAATTAGTTTCATTTTTTCATCACTCGCATTTGCCCGCAAAGTAACAGTTCCTTCAGAGCGATTATATTTGATCGCGTTGCTAAGCAAGTTCAAGATGACTTGTTTCATTTTATCGGGATCAGCTTCAAGCTCTGGCAGATCATCAGGGATTTCAATCTCTACCTTCACCTTCATCTCATCTGCTTTTGATTGCATAATTTCACGGCAATCGCTAAAAAGTTTTTCTATAGAGACTTTTTCATATTTAAAATGAGCACGGCCAGATTCCAAGCGGGAAAGATCAAGAAAAGAAGACGCAAGCGCACTCAACCGCAAAGTTTCAGAGTGGATATTATTGACAATTTGCTCATGTTGCTTGGGCGAGATCTCTGGGCGCAAAAGAAGATAAGTTGCTGTGCTGAGGGATGCAAGAGGGGTGCGCAACTCGTGAACAAATTCTGATATAAGGTCAGATTGTTGGAAGAGGCGCGTATTTTCGATCGCGACCGCAGCTTGATAGCCGAGCACGAGCAGTAGTTCTTCGTCGACATCTGTGAAATCCCCGCCCTTTTTATTCAACGCTTCAAGAACCCCAATCACCTTGTTTTTTGTGATCAGCGGAACACCCAAAATGGATTGGGTCTCAAAACTGGTTGCATTTTCGACACCATTAAAATAGCGTTTGTCATCTCGCACATCCCCAATACGAACCGGTTTACGATTGCTAACGATCCATCCCGCAATGCTGCCTTCCAGGGGAACATCCAGCCCTCGCATATTGGGCAATTCCATATTGGTAGCAACTTGAAAATGGAGTTGTCTCGCCGCGTCATCGTAGAGCAAAATTGAAGCTTCTGCGGCATTAGCGATCTCCGCGGCAAGTGTCACGATCCTGTAGAGGAGCGTATCCAGGTCCAAAGTAGATGCAAGGTCACGAGAAATTTCAATAAGGCGGCGATAATCTGCCAATTTTTTGATATTAGCGTCCATGATTTGATATCTCCTCAGCCAATACGGGGAGCAATTCCGCTACGTCTTGCGTGAAAACAATATCTGCACGCACATTAAGATAAGTCGGTGTTTGATTGATAATGATCAAATGCCCACCACGATCGAGTGTTTGTATAGGTAATCCAGCAACAGGCAAAACTTCGAGAGATGAACCGATCACGATCATTAGATCACAATTTCGAGCCGCTTTTTGTGCAACCAGCCATTCTTTTTGGGGGAGTTGTTCCCCAAAGAGGATTACATCTGGCTTTAGAATTGCGCCGCAATCGGAACAATGGGGAATAACTTCATCTTCAATAAATGCTTTCAGGAAATCAGCAGAGTCAAACTGAGAAAAACACTGCGTACAAGAGAGTGTACGCAGTGTGCCGTGCATTTCTATTACTTTTTTTGTCCCCGCTTTTTGATGTAATACGTCAATATTTTGGGTGATAACCGCATCCAGACAGCCGAGTTCCTCAAGGGAGGCTAATGCTATATGAGCCGGATTTGGTTCTGCCTCAACGATCTGCCGAGCAAGGCGATGAAACCATTTGTAAAATTCTAAGGGGTTATAACGAAAGGTTAAAAGAGAAGCGACTTCCATCGCTTCGTTTTTTGACCATAATCCGCTTCCTTCTGAACGAAAGTCGGGAATTCCCGAGGGAGTGGATATCCCCGCCCCAGTGAGAGCAAGAGGGTGCTTCGCTTGCTGAAAAAGTTCTGCTGCAAATTTTACTTTTTTCAAAACATGAGTTGTTAAACCACTCATCCCTCTTTTGCCTTATATTCCAGAATAACTGTTGCCAAATTTTTAAATTGCTGGGTCAGCATACTTTCTGGTTCGTGCAATATAGCAGTTCTATTTTGACGAATCGCCTGAGAATAAAGCTCTGGCGCAGGAGTAAATGTTGCTGTTACAGGGTAGTCAATCTTTTCTTTAACTTGCCCCATAGAAAGAAGCATCTCTGAGCGTATGCGATTATTAAGCACAACAAGAACTTGCTCTTTCTCAAAACCTAACTCAAACAAATTCGCTAGTAATAACTTTGAATGTTCGATAGAGTTTGAAAAAGCCTCAACAACAACGACAACAAGATCGCATTGTGGCAGCAAAGCTTGATTCAAAGAAGATAATCCGGCCCCAAAATCGGCAACCAGGAATTCTGATAAAGAGAGAAGTTCTTTGAAAACAGCCCTTATCTGCGACAAAGCCGCGCCAAGTTCAGCATCTCTTGGTTCTTCTGAAGCCGGCAATACTTTTAGCCCGGATTCATGTTCATATAAAACTTCTTCAATTTTCTCTGAGGTAATTTCTTCAGGAGCACCTCTAAGTAAGGTTGAGAATCCACCAAGATCTGAAAAACCTAAATCTCGTCCCATGGTGCCAAGACCTGAAAGCAATTCTACAATAACGGTCTCCTCCCCTATCCCTGTATTCAGATAACTCCCCAAATTCAGAGCGGTGGAAGAAACCCCTAAACCGCCGCGTGCACTAATAACACCAATGGTGAAAGCCTTTTGCGCGGAAGATGTATCCTCTTCCGCTTTTTCAGGTTTGACAGAGCGAGCAAGGAGGGCTTTTACATGAGCCTGGAGTTCTGTCGGATGCGTTGGTTTCGTCAAATAGTCGTCTGCCCCAGATTCAAAACCTGTCACCTTATCATCCAATTGAGATTTTGCTGTAAACATAAGGATAGGTATCTTGGCTGTCTCGGGGCTTTTTCGCAAACGACGAGCAACCTCGTAACCATCCATATCTGGCATCATTACATCTAATAAGATCAAGTCAGGCAGCTCTTCTTCTACCTTGAGCAAGCCTTGCCTTCCATTGCTAGCAGCTGCTATTTCATAGCCCTGTTTTTGCAGCATAAGACCAACAAGACGAAGAGTGTCAAGATCATCATCAATGATTAAAATTTTTTCAGCCATGGATTTTTCCTTTACAGAATATCAAAGGTATTAGAAAGATAAACACCTGTGAAAAGTCTAGCATAAAGCTACTATAACAGCAAGAATACGTAGTTCCTACAAAGATACTCTAAGAAGATTCATACACAGATAAGTTGCGTGAGGTTTGCTTCATGCTATAATGGAAAAGCACGGGGATGACAGGCTTCGACGGAGGAGGCTGATCCCGAATTGCGAGTCGAGAGGCGCCGATGCTCGTAAACTCAGCGCAAAAAAACAAGTGCCAAACGCACACCTTACGCTGCTATGCCCCTCGCTGCTTAAGCGATAGCATAGTGGTTGGTCTCAAAGAGACCCGTCCACCTTTACCCAACTTCATCGGGTCATAGGACTGGGCGACGCAAAGATGAAGTGCCACATGGTAATGCCACTAACTGTGTGAAAGAGGGCTTTCGGGTCCAAGTGGCTGACCAGAGAGATTTCCTGTCAATTGAGAACTCTCTGGTGACGATCATCAATTGACTACGCTCGTAGATATTCGAGGCTCGAATTTTTCGGACGCGGGTTCGATTCCCGCCATCTCCACAAAAAAGCATTAGCCCTTTTTGGCTAATGCTTTTTCTTGTGAAGGGTAGTTTTTTTTGCTATACTGACATTGTTACTCAACTTTACTTAAATTAGAGGAGAAAATCATGAAATATCGAATAACCAAACCATTTCTATTTCTTGTAGGCTTTATTTTAATTGTCAGCCTTGCTTGCGGAATAGGAACGCCCGAGGAACCTGCCGCGCCAGCCCCCGTTGAAGAAGCTGCTCCAGCACAGCCTGTCGAGCAACCACCAACCGAGGTTCCCCCAACAGAGCCTGTGGCACAGCAATTTTATACAGAGACCTTTGATGGTGATACCACTCAATGGACTTATTTCCTTGTAGATGCAAGGGAAAGTGTACCTGTTCGTGTAGAAGAAGATTTTGGCACCATGTTCGTTGGTACAGAAGATGGAAGGCTTTTATATAATTTGGAAAGCGAATGGCAATGGCCTTATGTTACTTACGATACTTACGAATATGATAATGTCCGTATGGATGTTGTTGTTGAAAACCGTGGAGTAAATAACAATTGGGTTAGTCTAATATGCCGCTACACACAAGATGAGGGTTGGTATGAATTTAACATCGCTAATAATGGTTTATATAATATTTACCATGCAATTGTCCGTAGTGATGGCGCTGTAATCTATACGGAGATCGCAGACGGCGGCTCCAACAAAATTAAAGCTGGTAAAGAAACTAACGAGTACGCTATTGTATGTAAAGATCGTCAGTTAGAACTCTACATTAATGGTTATGAAACTCGTATTCTGGAAGAGAATAACTATGCGCTCCGAGATGGATTAATTGGTATTGGCGTTGCTTCCCGCGACATCCTCCCTGTAAAACTTGAAGTTGACTCCATCACCATTAGCCAACCCTAATACTATCTACACGAAACGCACAAAACCTGACAGGTCTCAGAACCTGTCAGGTTTTCTTTTTTAACGCCACCTATATTTTTTCTACACATCGTTAATATGATTCTTGCACCTGTAGAGTATCCTATAACCGTTGCCTTTATGGGCAAAACAGAAATTAAAGAAAAGATTTTTACAGGAGCAAAAAATGAGCAAAATCATAGGCATTGACCTTGGCACGACCAATAGCGTTGTCGCCGTGATGGAAGGCGGACAGCCCACAGTTATCTCCTCTGCAGAGGGCGGACGTTTAGTCCCCTCGGTAGTGGCATTCAATAAAAACGGAGAGCGTTTGGTTGGGCAAACGGCTAAACGTCAGGCTGTTATCAACTCAGAAAACACCATTTACTCGATCAAGAGATTCATCGGGCGGCGATTTGATGAGACAAAAGTTGAACGCGGCATGGTGCCTTTTGAAGTGGTAGCAGGTAAAACCGAGGACGTCCTCGTCAAAATCCCTGTCACAAAAAAGGAATATAGTCCACAAGAAATCTCGGCGATGATCCTCGCCAAACTCAAATCCGATGCAGAAGCTTATCTCGGCGAAAACGTCACACAGGCTGTGATCACCGTTCCCGCCTACTTTAATGACAGTCAGCGACAAGCCACAAAAGATGCAGGCAGAATTGCCGGATTAGAGGTTATGCGCATCATCAACGAGCCGACTGCCTCTGCCCTGAGCTATGGTCTCGATAAAAAAGCAGACGAAACCATTCTTGTTTTTGACTTGGGTGGCGGAACCTTCGACGTTTCTGTTCTCGAAGTTGGTGACGGCGTGATCGAAGTGAAATCGACCAACGGTGATACCCACCTTGGTGGCGACGATTGGGATCAGGCAATTGTCAACTGGGCAGCCGATGAATTCAAGAAAGATCAGGGCATCGACCTGCGTGATGACCGTCAGCCCCTCCAACGCTTGCGTGAAGCCGCAGAAAAAGCAAAAATTGAACTCTCCACGATGATGGAAACAGAGATCAATCTGCCCTATGTAACCGCAGATGCTTCTGGGCCCAAACATTTACAACTGAAATTAACCCGCGCAAAATTTGAGCAAATGACCGAAGATTTGGTTAAACGATGCAAAACACCTTTCCAGGCTGCGCTCAAAGACGCAGGAATGAAAGCCAGCGAACTGAATGAAGTGGTTTTGGTCGGCGGCTCAAGCCGTATGCCGATGATCCACGATCTGGTACGCTCCTTGGCAGATGGCAAAGAGCCGCACAAAGGCGTAAACCCCGATGAAGTTGTTGCCGTTGGCGCAGCTATTCAAGGTGGCGTACTCGGTGGTGACGTAAAAGATATTCTGCTCCTCGACGTAACTCCGCTCTCCTTGGGCGTAGAAACGATGGGCAGTGTAATGACCGTGATGATCGAACGCAATACAACCATCCCCGTGCAAAAGACCGAGGTTTACTCCACCGCAGCCGATAATCAGACCGCAGTAGATATTCACGTCTTGCAAGGTGAGCGCCCAATGGCTGGCGATAATATGTCTCTCGGGCGTTTCCGCCTCGATGGTATTCCGCCTGCACAACGCGGCATCCCGCAAATCGAAGTGACCTTCGATATTGACGCAAACGGGATTATCAATGTAACAGCCAAAGATAAAGCGACAAACAAAGAACAAAAAGTGACTATTACAGCCTCAACTAATCTTGATAAGAGCGATATCGATAATATGGTTGAGCAAGCAAAAGCCCACGAAGCCGAAGATAAACAACGCCGCGAATTGATCGACTTGAAAAACGGCGCAGATAATCTTGGCTACCAGACCGAAAAGACTCTCAAAGAGCTAGGCGATAAAGTATCCGAAGGTGATCGCAAAGACATCGAAGAGAAAGTTGAAGCGCTCAAAAAAGCTGCCGAAGGTGACGATACAGCCAGCATCAAAGCGGCAACCGAAGATTTACAAAATGCCTTCAACGCCATCAGCGAGCAACTTTATCAGCAAGAACAGACTGCGCAACAAGCTCCTCCGGCAGAAGATGCTGGCGAAGCCGCTCCTGCCGATGATGATGTTATCGAAGGCGAAGTGACGGAAGAGTAGTTTTAGTAAATAGCATTCAGTAACCTAAACGGGCGACTATTTTATAGTCGCCCGTTTTGATTACACAGCATCGTTTACGGTAGAATACTTGAAATTATGCTCGTAGGAGCAAAAATCAAGTTGACACCAATAATCTAACATTGAAAACCTAGTTATTTAAGGAACCTGTATGAGCACAAGTATTGATGAGAAATTTGCCCCCTTTGCAGAGCGAATGCGAAATGAAAATATGCCGGAACTCGCTATTAAAAGCTTTAAATACTATTACTCTCAGCTTGTTGAAGGGAAAACCGGATTTATCCGCGCAGCCGACATTGAAACCGTTGAAGATATTCCTGATGTAGAAAGTATTTCGGAACAAACAGCAAATATCGGTCAGGCAGCTTTATCGAGCGCAGTAATACTTAAACTGAATGGTGGCTTAGGGACAAGTATGGGACTGGAAAAAGCTAAATCCTTGCTTCAGATAAAAGGGGAATATTCATTTTTAGACATCATTGCCCAACAAGCCTTGGCATTAGATATCCCTCTTGTTCTAATGAATAGCTTTGCCACCGAAGAAGATTCCTTAGCATTTCTTGAAAAGTACCCCAAACTGTGGAAAAGCGGAATTAACCTGTCTTTCTTGCAGCATAAGGTCCCCAAAGTAAAACAAGCTGATCTAACACCGGTCACCTGGGATGAAAATCCCGGCTTGGAATGGGCGCCCCCTGGGCACGGCAATATCTATTCAGCTTTGGTCACCAGTAGGATGCTGGACAAGCTTCTGGAAGCTGGCTTTAAATATGCTTTCATTTCTAACTCTGATAATTTAGGTGCCGTAATAGACACAAAGATATTGGGGCATCTTGTTGAAACGCAGGCACCCTTTTTAATGGAGGTTGCTGAACGTACCGAAATGGATATAAAGGGTGGTTTCCCAGTTCGCTACCGAGACGGCAAACTTCTTCTCTGGGAAATTGCTCAATGCCCGCCGGAAGAAAAACATATCCATCAAGATATTGAACGCTTTAATTACTTCAATACAAATAGCATTTGGATCAATCTTGTGGCACTCAAAGAAGAGATGGAGAAAAAAGAAAATAATCTTCAACTCCCAATGATCCGCAACGAAAAGACGGTTGATCCCAATAAGAGTGATTCTACGACGGTATTCAGCTTGGAAACCGCACAAGGAGCCGCTATTTCTGCTTTTGAAGGTTCTCAACCTGTGCGAATTCCGCGCAATCGTTTCAATCCTGTAAAGACAACAAACGAATTACTCGCTATTCGTTCAGATGCTTATACCTTAACTTCCGACTTTCGGATTATTCTTAATCCAGAACGCTCTTTGCCCCGCCCCGTAGTAATGCTTGATTCAAGGTATTATAGATTGCTCAACGATCTTGAATCCCGTTTTCCTGTAGAAGTTCCTTCAATGCTTAATTGTAGAAGTTTAAGCATTGAAGGAGATATCAAATTCGGAAAAAATGTGGTTTTCAAAGGGGATGTACAACTTATTAATTCTTCAAAAGATCAAGTCATCCTCGAGGATATTCTTATAGGAGACCGAGAATGGAAAATGGGATAACTAAACCATGCAGACGCCGAGCATTTTGAAAATGCTCGGCGTCTTTTCTGGAGAAAAAAAATGAAAACAGCTCTTTTAGTAATAGATGCTCAAGCCAACATGTTTGATGAAGAATTCTGTGTCTACAACGCAGAAAAGATCACAAAAAACATCTGCGCTTTAATCGCGAAAGCCAGAGAAATAGGAACGCATCTGATCTACATCCGCAACAACGGCGGCGAAGATGGACCCGATCAACCCAACACCCCCGGCTGGGAAATTCATACGCCTTTTGCGCCGCTGCCCGAAGAAAAGATCGTTGACAAAACTAGCGCAGATGCCTTTGAAAATACCGACCTGCAAGAAATTCTGGATAAACAAAAGATCGAGTATCTCATCATCGCCGGGATGCAGAGCGAAGTCTGCATCACTACCATCGGGGAGCGCGCTGTCGCGCTCGGCTATCAGCTCACGCTCGTTGAAGATGCTCATACGACCTTCGACTTTGACGATCTGCGCGCCACTGATGCTATTCAGACTGCGAATGAAAAGTTCAGCGAGATTGCGTCCTGCAAGAAAACAGGAGAAATTTTCTTCTAATATGCAAGACCTGACAGGTTTTAAAAACCTGTCAGGTCTGCTACGATAACTATGAAAATCACTCTGCTCACCTATGGCTCACGCGGCGATGATTTTTACAAAACCGACCCTGATGATTTCGTCAACATTAAATCTGAGGTGACAATGATTGGCGGTAAGACAGTTTATCGAGCCGACTGAATAGGATTTATCGCTATTGCAGTGACCAAAAACCACCACGACACTTTTACTATGGGACTTCCTCCGAAGTCCCATTTTTCTTTATAGTTTCAACCGAATTTCAAACCTTGTTCCTTGCCCCACTTCGCTGTCAACAGAAATCTCTCCGCCATGTGCTTCAACGATCGAGCGTGTGATCGCCAACCCTAAACCGGATTCGCCCGCTACCAAATTACGGGCTTGGTCGGCGCGGTAAAAACGCTCGAAAATGCGGCTCAGGTCTTCAGGCGCAATGCCCGTGCCCGTATCTAAAACAGTGATCAGTAATTGGTTTTCAGTAATCAGTAGAGCAGACAAAGTGATCACGCCATCTTCAGGGGTATAACGCAGCGCATTACTCACCAAATTCCCCAACGCCTGCGCCATCCGTTCTTCATCTATTTGGATAGATAGCGGCGCATCTCCTGCCTCCACGCTAATGCGAACCCCCTTTTCTTCTGCCGCCAATTCATAGGATGCCGCAACCCGCCACAGCAACATCCCTGTTTCAACCTGATTCCGATTAAGCGACATCTGCCCGGTATCAGCCAGCGAGAGCGTTCGCAAGTCACGCACGAGATGTTGTAAATGTGTGATCTCAGTGTGCATAGTCTCGATGCGCTCGGGCGTGACTTGCAATACCCCCTCCTGCATTGCTTCGAGATAGCCACCCAAAACCGTTAACGGCGTGCCCAGATCATGCGCAATATCCGCCGTCATCTGTTTGCGAGATTGTGTTGCTTGCGCTAGATTAGCAGACATCTGATTGAAAGATGTGACCAATTCTCCCAACTCATCCTGCGACCGAACGGGTATTTTCTGTGTCAGATCACCACCAGCAACAGCGCGCGTGGCATCTGTCAATGCTCGAATGGGGCGAGTCAGCGAACGCGCCAAAAATCCACCAAGCAATAACGCGATGATGGCTGCTGCACCAGTTGCCAGCAAGAGGGCCTGATTCGTCCGATCAAGGTAGCGTTGCTCGGTTGGGCTGAGTTCGGGCGTTTGCCCCGTTTGTAGAATTGTCCCTACTACCACACCATCTATTTCCAGCGGTGTGCCTTCAGACAAAATGGCAGAACTCATTCTCTCTTTGGGTCGGTAATCTCCAGCGGGGACAACGATAATGCCCTTTTCGTCAGCGAGCGCAAAGATGATCGGCGCAGGCTGGGGCTGTTGATTAGGCGCAGAGGGCTGTTGCGGCTGGATCGGGCGCGGGAAAAGGTTTTGCATAATCTCCTGCCATGAGCCACGTTCCTCATAATAGGCAGTCACTTTGGCTGTGAAATCATCCTGAATGCGCTCGACCACGACCGTCTCAAATTCGCGCGTGGTGGCTTGCGATGTGAGTACGCCAACTAGCCCCACAACGGTGAGGATAACGAGGAAAAAGGCGAGAGTGAGTTTTAGAGAGAGAGATTTCATAAACTAACTTCTTTTGTCATTGCGAGATAGCTTTACCGTCGACGCCTACTCCTTTAGGAGTGAGCAATCTCCAAGACTGAGAGGGAGATCGCCACGCCGAGAAGTATCGGCTCGCGATGACAATAACTTCTTTTTTAATTTATGAGAAAAACTCATCAAACAAATCATTCCATTCAGGATTCATGTTATTGATTAACTCTTCTTTCTTCTTGCGAGGGCCAGACTTGATTTGCTTTTCTCGAAAAATTGCTTCTTCTATATTGCTACCACATTCAAAATAAACGAGTTTTATAGCTTTGTATTTGCTGGTAAATGCACCGCCTTTTCCTGAACGGTGTTCCAAAACACGGCGTTCAAGAGTGTTGGTTACGCCTGTGTATAGAACAGTATGGTGGGCATTTGTCATGATGTAGACGCAGTATTGTTTTGACATAATTTCATTCTGTCATTGCGAGGAGAATGCACTTTCGACAAAGCAATCTCCTTCTCTGTGAGGGAGACTGCCACGTCAGGCTATCGCCTTCCTCGCAGTGACAATCAACTTTTGTCTGTCATTGCGAGACAGCTTTACCGTCGACGCGTACTCCTTTAGGAGTGAGCAATCTCCAAGACTGAGAGGGAGATCACCACGCCGAGAAGTATCGGCTCGCGATGACATATTTTAGAATGCTTACTATTCACTGAATCTGTACCCCACCCCAAAAACCGTCTCAATATAACGTGGATTGGCAGGGTCTGCTTCGATTTTTGTGCGCAGGTTGCGGACGTGAACGTCTATGGTTCTTTCGACGCCTTCAAAGCTAGTGCCTTGTAATTTGATGAGTAGATCCGCACGGGAGAAGACTCTGCCGGGGGATTCCATGAGGGTGGCAAGGAGGTCGAATTCGGAGGGAGTTAGGGTAACGGAATCCCCGTCCACGCGGACTTGGCGGGTATCACGCTCGAGGGTGATATTTGCTGCTTTAAGGGTATCAGGTTGAAGCACGTCTGCTCCGGTGCGGCGCAGAACGGCGCGAATTCGTGCAAGGAGTTCGCGCATCCCGAAGGGTTTTGTGACATAATCATCTGCGCCAAGTTCTAATCCCAGCACTTTATCGGTTTCTTCGAGTTTAGCGGTAATTAGAATGATGGGCACATCGCTCTCTTTGCGGTAGGCGGTGACGAATTGGTAGCCATCCATTTCTGGCATCATGATGTCGAGCAGAATCAGGTCGGGCTTCTCCTGGCGAGCAACGAAGAGGGCGTTTTGCCCGTTGTCAGCAGTGACAACACGCAACCCCTGCTCACTGAGATATTCGCGAACGAGGGTACGGACGCTGGCATTATCATCTACTACGAGGATTGTTTTCATAAGATTATTATACTGGTTCTGCAGGAATATCTTCCTGAGAGACAACCTGATTTCGGGTTTGTTTGGCAATATAAAGGGCTTGGTCTGCCACTTTATAGAGTTTGTCTACGCTACGGCTTTCAGTGGAACTGGAAACACCAGCACTAAATGTGATCTGTAAAGTGCCAGAGGGGATATCGATTACGAATGAAGATATTGTGGAGCGCAGCCGTTCTGCTATTTGCCTAGCTTCTTCTAATAAAGTGTCCGGCAACAGGATAAGAAATTCTTCCCCACCCCAGCGAGCAACGACATCTTGCATACGCATACTATTTTGCAATGTCGAAGCAAACCACTGTAGAACCTGATCGTCAATATCATGACCATGAGTGTCATTAACATGTTTGAAATAGTCAATATCAATCAAGATAATTGAAAAATCCCTGACTTCTTTTTCTACGCGACGCATTTCAAAATCGAGCATATCTTGCATTGCGCGTCGATTGCGAATACGAGTAAGCGCATCATTCATTGCCAAATCATTCAGGTTGCTTTGCAAGCGTTGGCTGATCATCAGAATGAAACCAGATGACCATAGATGACTGGCGACGAAAAGTGACATGATATCGAAATTAGCTGAAAAGGAAGGTAATCCCGGTGTAATTGTAGCTCGGTCGAAAAAACTAATAATCATTCTGCTAATCGAGATAAGGCCATATATAGAGAGAGGCAATGCAGTTAAATATGCAGCCAAGCGATAGCGACGCGTATTACTCCGATAGAGCGTAAAGGCGGAAGAAAGATTGAGTACTAGCGTTGCAGTTGCCGAGACATAGAGCAAAGGCAATGCATGGATTCTGAAAAGCCATGCCACAGTAAGAACCAAGTATGCCAAGGGGACAAAGCCATAAAGCACCCAACGATTACAAGCCTTATCTGAAAAACGACAAACTGCCAGATAAAAGAGCACAAAACCACTGATGATAAGAAGATTGGAAAGAAAACCGGAGGTTATTTGATCTATCTGAAATTCATTCCCTAATCTTATGACCAGGAAGCCAAAAGCCATCGAGAATGTGGCAAGGGCTGCTTCACGCACGCCTTTATAGGATTTGATCACAAGCGTACTGAATAAGATCAGCCCTCCTTGCATGAAAAAGATGATCACGATCATCAATGTAAGTGTAGGCTGGGAAATAGTTGATAGAGTTAGCAATAAAGGCTGTTGGCCAGATGGTTGTCCCGGTGGAACTGCCTGAGCGCCATTTGCTGGAGCGCCTGTAGGCGCACCTAAGGCATCCATTAATTCCTGTTGGGGAATATCTAATTTTGTAGCTACGGCTGCGAAGTTAGGTGGTCCCTGCCCTGGCGATCCTAAAGCAGATATTAGTTCTTCTTCTGTGATACCCAGTTGGTTTGCTGCAGATACCAGATCTAACTGAGGAGGGATTGTCTGCGAGGTTTGTCCGGCAGATACGTCTATCTGCTCGCTAAGGAGTAAATCCTGAGCACCATCTGGTGATTCTGAACAAGCTGTCAGTCCGATTATGAGCACTATCAATAGTGTGATGATCTTTATCCAGCGGTTCATAATTTACTCTTCATCCTTTGGCAGAATAGTTCGCCTTCCACTCTTTTCATTCAGCCTCTTGTTGCATAGGTTTCTGTCGTTATATTACCTGAGATAGCGTAATTGACATAGGCTTTTTGCCCTTGACCTGATATTCCAGTGACTAATGGACAAAACATTTAGAATTCGTACAATAAGCGCATGGCAAAGCGCAAATTCAAACTAGAGCAATCGGAGCGTCAAGACTTATTAGGCTCTTACCGTAGTAGCCAGAACGCAGCTACTCGCACTCGTTATCAAGCAGTACGTCTCTACGGAGAAGGCTACCCAGTTAGCCAGATCGAAGAGATCACAGGGTGCAGCCGCAGTAGTCTGATGGAATGGTGTCGAGCATATCGTCAGGATCCTGTCCAAAGTTTAGAGGATAAACGACTTGGCGGCAACCGAGCGAAGTTAGAAGAAACCGAAATAGAAGAGTTGCAGGACACCCTTCACCAATACACACCAAGAGAGCGGTTAGGTGATCTGAGCAGCACTACTCATGGTCAATTCTGGGCTGTTAAAGACTTGGCTCTGCTTCTTCGAGAAAAATATAATGTTGAGTACAAACAGCGTGCCTCGTATGTCACACTCTTGCACCGATGTGGCTTCAGCTATCAAAAGACAGAGAAGGTCTACAAGAACCATAGCCAGTTTAACATAGCTGATTTTGAAGAAGAACTCGAAAAAAACTGATGGGTGTCGCTCAAGATGCGCCCAACACACTCTTTTTAGCTGAAGATGAAGCCAGTCTGTATCTTCAAGCAACGACTAGCCACGTTTGGTCTCCAGTTGGACAAACACCAATTGTGCGAGTCGACCCAGGACGCAAAAACACTCATTTCTATGGCACATTGAACCTGCAAACAGGCGAAGAAATTGCTATGCAGTCTGATGATATGAACTCAGAAGCCTCTGCTCGCCATCTGGAAATGATTTTGGATGCAAACCCGGATGTGCCTATCCTTCTCTTTTGGGATCGTGCTCCTTGGCATCGAGGCAAAGCCGTTGATCAGGTTATCGAGAAGAACCCTCGCTTGGAAATTATGCGTTTTCCACCGGGGTGTCCGGAACTGAACCCGCAAGAACATGTTTGGAAGGCCGTTCGTAACGCGGTTAGCCACAACCACATTGAAACAAAGCTATCTGAGTTGTGCTGCCTCAGCGCAAAATGGAAAAATGGCATCCATGTTATAGTTCACAA
>JABGQT010000121.1 GCA_018648685.1 Anaerolineae bacterium | reverse complement strand
CTCCTGTTTGCAAGATAGCTATTTTTACCTCAATTTAGATGCAATCGCCCTGATGGAGTGGACTATATAGTCCTCATCCCTTATGGAGGCGTTATGCTGGATGCTGATCTCAGCCGTCTACACTTTACCCCGCTCTATGAAGCTGGCCCCGAGTTATTCAGTTTGGTTTATCACGATGAAATAGCCGGCATTGAAGTTTTTGCCGTACAGGAATAGATTGATGAAGAAAGAAAGAATTCTCCTTTTTGTTATTTTATTGGCCGCTTTCTTAGTCAGAGTTTATGGACTGAACTTTCCTCTGTACCACTGGGATGAAAGAATAGCTTTCGGTAATGTTTTTTACGCATCTTATCATGACCTTGCGTTGCCAATTTATGAACATGGCAGTTTTTTGCAATATATTATTTTGCTCATTTGGTTCTTGTATCGTGCCTTTTCCTTAATGCCTTTTACAACCTTTGATCTGATGGCATCCTTTATTGGGAATATGGCGCCATATCTGATCTTAGCGCGTATCCCTTTGGTCCTGGCTGGAACAGGAACGGTTTTCCTCACCTATATTTTGGCGAAACGTGTATACAGTAAGTCGGTCGGTAATTTAGCGGCGTTTTTTTTAGCATTTAATTTCCTTCATGTTGCTCACTCTCATTATGCGCGCGGACATATTCTGGCCGGATTCTTTATTGTTTTAGCGGTTTACTACTCCGTGATGATCTATCAGGCAGGCAAGCAGAAATACTATATTTGGGTTGGGTTGAGCCTGGGCCTTGCTGTTGCAGCGCAGTACTCAGGAGTCTTAGTTTTTTTCGTCATATTGATTGCTCATATTCTAAGAAAGAAAGAAGCCGCGCCAGACCTTACTTATTTTTCGTGGTTGCTAAATCGTTCTTTCTTGCTCTCGCTTAATGTGGCGGCTATTTCTTTCTTTATCGTCACTCCCTATGCCCTATTGGATTTTTCTTATTATGGCGCGGAAATGAAATGGTTTCTTCTTCAAACACTTACCAAGGTACATGTTGACCCTGAGGGGCAAAGTGTTCTTCTCTTTTATTTAACCGAACATCTTAAAAATGGAATGGGGTTTGGCATAGAAGTTCTTGCTCTTGGCGGTGTCTTATATGCTGCTGTAAAACGCAGAACAGAAGATATTATCTTGCTGATATTTCCAGTAATTTTATTTTTCTCCTTCTCAAAAGGGGAAAACTTCGCGCGCTATGCCCTCCCTCTTATTCCCTTTTTGATGATCTTTGCGGCGCGTCTTTTGGTGAGTGGCGGCAAGTTTTTGCCCTCTCGCTGGCGGACATCAGTGTTGAGTGTAGTAGCGATTTTGCTAATAGTCCCGTCGCTTGTGAATGTTGCTCGTTATGATTATTGGATCACACAAATAGACACACGTGAACAGGCACGTGAGTGGTTCATCGAAAATATTCCAGATGGCGCAAAGGTCGTCTCTGAGGGGGCGGATGTTCTCTCGGTAAACCTGCCGTTAAGTGTTGAATTTCTTGAGCAAATAATTTCTGAAGCCGAAGTAGATAGTTTTAATCAGACCTATCATCAAGCCTTGCTTGATAACGCCTCTGCAGAAACCGGATATCAGTTTTATAAAATTTTCAGATTGGACGAAAGCCATAATGGAACATCTGTTGAACCTCGTGAAGATATTGTCTTTTACAAAGACCATGATGTTATGTACCTCATCACTGTTAGTTGGATGCAACACAGTGAGACAAATGCTTATTCCCCCGAATTCCAAAAATCTTTGGATACCTTTTATAAAGAAATCGCCGTTTTTGAACCCAGCGTCTATTTTCGCTGGGATCCTTACGCCTGGCGGATGGATTACGAAGCACTCTCCCGTATTCGCTTGGGAGAAGCAGGCGTCGGCGGGCCCCGCCTTGTTATTTATCAATTACGCTAAATTTAGGAGTACAAAATGACAGAATTACTTTGCCAACAAGATAGCTATATAAAGGAATTTGATGCCTTGATCGTGGGCGTGGATGCCGAATCCCGAGCGCTGATTCTCGACCGAACAGCCTTCTACCCTGGCGGCGGCGGACAACCCGCGGACGTGGGCTTGCTGATCGTTAACGGAGCGGAATATGCGGTGACAAAAGTGAAGAAGCAAGGCACAGACGCGCTTCATTTTATCGGTAGCGATGATCCGCTCCCTGAAGTGGGGGCAACGGCACATGGCGTGATTGATTGGGAGCGTCGCTATCAGCTCATGCGTACGCATACTGCCATGCACATTCTATGTGGCGTTGTTTTCCGTGATTATGGCGCGCTCGTTACTGGCGGGAATATGGAGCCGCTCAAGGGGCGCATGGATTTTGAGTTTGAAACGATGCGTGGAGAATTGGTTCGAGAGATTGAAGAGGCAATTAACATCGAAGCCCAAAAAGGACACGATGTTAGAGTAGCTGTTTTGCCGCGCGAAGAAGCTTTTCAGATACCCGATCTGATCCGGACAAAGATCAATCTGCTTCCTGAAGGCATTAACGAAATCCGCACGATCGAAATCGTAGGTTTGGATTTGCAAGCTGACGGTGGAACGCATCTTCACAACACGTCAGAAATTGGAATTATACGCGTGACGAATTACAAGTCGAAGGGCAAGATCAATAAACGAATTTACGTGGAGGTGGCATAATGAAATATCGTCAACTTGGTTCTACGGGGATCGAAGTTTCTGCACTTTGTTTGGGAACGATGCAGTTTGGCTGGACAGCCGACGAAGCCACATCTTTTGAGATTCTTTCAGCAGCGCACGAGGCGGGCATCAACTTTATCGATACCGCCGATATCTATTCTCGTTGGGCTGCCGGGAACTCGGGAGGTGTTTCGGAGGAGATAATCGGTCGTTGGTGGAAGCAAGCCCAAATTCCGCGCGATTCGCTAGTCATCGCTACGAAGGTGCGTGGGATGATAGGGAATCCGCCCACAGAAGGACTATCGCGGGAGCGCATCCTGAAAATGGTGGAAGATTCTTTGCGTCGCTTGCAAGTTGAAACTATCGACCTATATCAGGCGCATTGGGCTGACACAGCGATCGAGATCGAGGAAACTTTACGTGCTTTCGATGATCTGGTGCAGGCGGGTAAGGTGCGCGCGATCGGTTGCTCGAATTACTCGGGCGCGCAACTGGCAGAAGCTCTTAAAGTATCTGAGAAATTTGGTTTGGCGCATTATGCAACTCTCCAGCCGCATTTTAGCTTGGTGCATCGAGATGAATACGAACGCGAATTGGCAAAGATTTGCCGCGAGAAGAATATTGGCGTTATCCCCTACAGCCCGTTGGCGGCTGGTTTTCTGACAGGGAAATATCGTCGCGACAAGATAGCTGATTCTGTGCGCGCTGGCAGCGTGGAAAAATATTTTACAGAGAAGAATTGGCGTTTGCTCGATAAAATGGATGAGATTGCCGCAGCGCATGCTGCGATCGTGACGCAAGTGGCCTTGGCTTGGCAATTGGCAGACAAGACAATTACCAGCCCGATCATCGGGGCGAACTCGATTTCCCAACTAACCGATAGCTTGGGGGCAGTTGATTTGGCTTTAGCACCGGATGAGAAAGCAATTTTAGATGAGCTTTCAGCCTGGTAAGGCTA
>JABGQT010000081.1 GCA_018648685.1 Anaerolineae bacterium | reverse complement strand
ATGACCGCAATGGAAAACTCTTTGCTGGTAATCAGAGTGTCTACGAAATAGGCGTTACCCTCGATGATGTTGAAAATCCGCAAAGCCTTGCCGTTATTCTTTCAACTGTTCTGGATATAGAAAGTACCGAGGTCCTAAATAAGATCTCAAACGCCGGTGAAGGGCAAGTTTATCTAAGAATCGCAGATTACGTTCCGGCTGCTCAAGCAGAAGAATTAATACGTATCAAGAGTGAGATTGAAGAAGAGAATAAAAATAGTACTCAGTCTGGCGACAGTCTCGCTGGCTTGAATTTTCGAGAACACCTAGCACGTAGCTATCCCGAAGATATGATCGCTTCGAATGTGATCGGCTTTGTCAATCAATCTGGGCGCGGCTATTTTGGGATCGAAGAAAAATATAACGACCTCCTTGCCGGAAACGCCGTTCAGGTGTGGGTCCCTGCAGACCCAAATCGTGTCGAGGAGATTCCCCATGTTCCCGACGGAACAACGCTTATTCTGACTCTCGACCGTGAGCTTCAGGCTTCAACCGAGCGTATCCTCGACCAATCACTTTATAACTATGGCGCCGAATCTGGCACGATCATTGTCATGGATCCGCAAAATGGGGAAATCCTTGCGATGGCTTCCACACCGCGTTTGAACCTGAGCAATTACTCGCAATACGACGATATTTTTGATAGTGCCAGCGAATTTAACCGCGCTATCAATATGCCTTACGAACCCGGCTCAGTGATGAAAATCCTAACGATGGCAGCCGCACTGGATTTGGGCGCGGTCACACCCCAAACAAGTTATACCGATGTGGGCTATTTCCCCATTGGTGGCGCGACCATCAGAAACTGGGACGAGGATGCTTGGGGTATTCAGGATATGACGGGCTGTCTCCAACATTCGCTTAATGTTTGTTTGGCATGGATAGCGGTCGAGATGGGCACCGATAATTTTTATGGCTATATGGCAAAATTTGGCTTCGGGCATCCGACAGGGATCGACTTAAGTGGAGAAGCCGGTGGCAGGCTCAAAATCCCGGGCGACGCGGATTGGTATCCCGTTGATTTAGCGACAAACTCTTTTGGTCAAGGCATTACAGCTACACCCATCCAGATGATGATGGCAACATCTGCTGTCGCAAATAGTGGCGTTATGGTCACACCGCATCTTTTATATGGTATGGTGCGTGACGGTAAACAATATGATTTCCCGCCCCAAAATGCTGGAAATCCCATCTCAAAAGAGACTGCTCAAACACTCAGTGAAATGCTTGCAAATTCTCTTGCCTTGGAAGAATCTGAAGCCCTTGTGCCCAATTATCGACTTGCAGGGAAAACTGGCACAGCGCAAATCCCCACCGAATATGGTTGGTATGCGAGCGAAGAGACAAATACATCCTTTATCGGTTGGGGACCGGTAGATGACCCGCAATTTATGATCTACGTTTGGCTTGAAAAGCCCACAACCTCGATTTGGGCATCAAAAACCGCCGCCCCTGTTTTCGCAGAAGTGGCAGAAGAAACGATCAGATTACTCGATATTCCGCCCGATTATATTCGTCAGCAATATGCCTCAGGGCAATAGCCCTTCATTTTAGACCTCACCCTAACCCTCTCCTAAAAGGAGAGGGAATCTCTAAGGAAAAATTGTGTTAACACTCGCAGACATTCTCGAAGCTCTCAATCAGCCACGCCCGCAAAAGGCAACCGCCGCTATTCCTCATGCGGCGATTGATTCTCGGCAGGTTGAAAAAGGCTCCCTTTTTATTGCCATCCCCGGCGAAAAAGTGGATGGGCATGATTTTGTCGCGAATGCTTTTGCAGACGGTGCAGCTTTTGCCCTGATAGAGCATAAGGTTTCGGGTAACGCTAAAACACTCGATCTGCGCAATCAACTTTCTCAAGAAGGTGTGGAAGATCTGGATGCTCCGCTCTGCCTGTTAGTTGACAACACTATTGAAGCCTTGCAAGAGATCGCCAGATTTTGGCGGAACAAACTTGATTTGTGCGTGATCGGCATCACCGGTAGCGTCGGGAAGTCAACGACAAAAGAGCTTGCGGCTAAAGTACTCCGACGAAAATACCGTACCTTAAAAAACTTCGGCAACCTGAACAACGAAATCGGGCTGCCGCTCACAATTTTGGGATTACGCTCGGATCACGAACGCGCCATTCTCGAAATGGGCTTCTACGTCCCCGGTGAGATCAATTTTCTTTGTGAAATTGCCCAGCCACAAGTCGGCGTTATTACCAATATCGGCACTGTTCATGCAGAACGTGCTGGCTCTCAAGAAGCCATTGCACGCGGCAAAGCGGAATTAGTACAAGCACTACCGCCCGCCCCCAAAGGTACCGCCATTTTGAATTATGACGATATTCGGGTGCGCGAGATGGCAAAAATGACAAAAGCGCGAGTCTTTTTCTATGGACTTAGCCCCGAAGCTGATCTTTGGGCAGATGAAGTAGAAGGACTTGGTTTAGATGGCATCCGTTTTCGTTTGCACTATAAGCACGAAACCCTGCATCTTCGAATTCCGTTGATCGGACGACATTCCGTTCACACAGCGTTACGTGCTACAGCAATCGCTCTTGTTGAAGGGCTGCAATGGCAGGAAATTATCAGCGGACTAAAATCGACCAGCCGCGCAGAACTTCGTCTAGTTGCCGCCCGCAGTAAATGTGGAGCCTTGCTCCTTGACGATACTTATAATGCTTCGCCTGCATCTACCTTGGCGGCGCTTAATCTTCTCGAAGAAATGGACGGAAAACATATCGCCGTTTTGGGTGACATGCTTGAACTTGGCCAATATGAACGCCAGGGACATGAAATGATCGGTTTACGCGCAGCCGAAGTTGCAGATCAGCTACTTACTCTCGGAGAGCGTGCTCATATTATTGCTGAAGCTGCTCGCAAAGCAGGGATGCCAGCAGAAAACATCCTTGAATTTGAAGAAAAAGAATTACTTACTAAATGGTTAAAAGATAATTTGAAATCGACAGATACGGTTTTATTAAAAGGTTCACGTGGCTTAAGAATGGATAGGATCACCGCAGCATTGGAGGCAGAAAAATGAGACAAATGTCTCTTGCTCTCAGCCTCGCTGGCCTCAGCTTCATGATGACGGTTATTTGGGGTGCGCCTTTGCTTCGTATTTTGCGCCATTTTAAAATCGGCAAAATCATCCGTGTTGATGAACCCGGCTTCCATCAAGTCAAAATGGGAACACCCACAATGGGTGGTGTCCTCTTTATTTTGCCCGTTGCTCTCATTACTGTCTTGCTCAACGCCGTCAACATTATTGGTATGCAAGCGATCGGGCGTTCCATTCTTGTCCCGCTTTTGGTTATGTTCGCTTATGGAATACTCGGCGTATTAGACGATTGGGAAGGAATTCGCGGCAAAAGACGCGGCGATGGTATGCGAGCAAGAACAAAGTTTGCTTTTCAGGTCATTCTTGCTCTTGCAACTGCTGCTGTTCTCAAATATATGCTCGATGTTCCTGAACTTATTCTCCCTGGCGTGCAAGTGGTGCTGGAACTCGGTGTTTGGTATATCCCCGTTGCGGCCTTCATCATTATTGGCGCATCGAATGCGATCAACTTTACCGATGGCCTCGATGGTTTGGCTGGTCTGATCGCCGCGACAGCATTCATCGCCTATGGCGGCATTGCCATGCTGCAAGGGCAAATTTTTGTCGGTAGGTTTTCCTTCACCATTGTTGGCGCGCTCTTTGGCTTTTTATGGTTTAACGTTCATCCTGCCTCGCTTTTCATGGGTGATACAGGTTCTCTCTCTCTCGGTGCTACGCTGGCCGTTGTCGCATTGATGACTGGGCAATGGGCACTTCTGCCTGTTATTGCGATTATCCCTGTTAGTGAAGCTTTGAGTGTCATTATTCAAGTTGGTTATTTCAAATTGACTAAAAGAATAACAGGAGAAGGAAAGCGTTTTTTCAAGATGGCACCTATTCATCTTCATTTTGAATTACTCGGTTGGAGTGAAACGCAAGTTGTGCAACGTTTTTGGCTTATTAGTCTCCTCGCCGCAATGTTTGGCGTCGGGATGGCACTGGTTTAGATAAGGTTGATATGACGACAAACTGGACAGACAAAAACATCCTCATCATCGGAGCAGCCCGTCAGGGATTAGCTTTGGCGCGTTATCTCACAAAACACGGCGCAAAAGTAACGCTGAATGATAAGCAGATGCCGCACGAACTCCAGGAAGAGCAAGATTCCCTTAAAGATATAGAAGTGGAATGGATGATGGGCGCACATTTTTCCAGCTTGCTCAAAGGCAAGGACTTGGTCTGCCTCTCTGGCGGGATCCCGCTAAACCTGCCCCTCGTGCGTGATGCCCAACGACGGAAAATTCCGCTTTCGAACGATACACAGATATTCCTCGAGGTTGCTCCTTGCCGAACAATCGGCATCACGGGTTCAGCCGGTAAGACAACGACAACCACCCTCGTCGGGAGAATGGCGCAAGAAGCCTACCGAAAAAGCACAAATAAAGTTTGGGTGGGTGGCAATATCGGTGACCCGCTCATCAACTATGTAGATCAGATGAAAGAAGACGACCTCGCCATTTTGGAGATTTCTTCATTTCAACTTGACCAAATGAGCCTTTCTACCGATATTGCTGCGGTGCTGAATGTGACCCCAAATCATCTTGACAGACATGGCACGATGGAAGCCTACACTGCCGCAAAAGCACGTTTATTGGAGAATCAAAAATCGGGCAGAATAGCCATTATCGGTAGAGATGATGAAGGGGCTTCTGCAATGAGAAGTTTTTCTCTGGGCAAAACGCTCACTTTTGGTAGCAAGCCGCTTCACGCGGGCGATTCGGGTACATATCCGCTGGATGATTATATTTATTTCCGTGATGACAGGATGGATATCCCCCTTATTTCTGCTGAGGCCATTCACTTGCGCGGGGAACATAATCTTTTGAATATATTGGCAGCCGCAGTAATTGGTATTGCGGCAGGATTTCCGCCTAAAGCAATGGAAGCTGCGCTGAAAGATTTTTATGGTGTTGAACATCGCCTGGAATTGGTGCGCAACTGGAAAGGTGCAGCTTGGTATAACGACTCTTCTTCTTCCGCCCCAGCACGAACGATGGCCGCTGTGCGTGCTTTTGATGAGCCGATTGTATTGATGCTCGGCGGGCGCGATAAAAAGCTCCCATGGGGCAAATTAGCCGAATTGATTCGCCAGCGTGTAGATCATATCGTTCTTTTTGGCGAAGCTGCGCAGAAAATTGCGACGGCAATGGGTGGAAGCCGTGCCAATGAACGTCCTTATACGATCTCTCATTGTATAGGTTTGGAAGATGCGGTAAAGGCAGCGGAAAGCGTTGCCGAAGCAGGTGATGTGATCTTACTTTCACCTGGTGGTACAAGTTTTGATGAATTCAAAGATTTCGCAGAACGCGGAGAGAGTTTTAGAAAATGGGTACACGAGCTTTCGTAAACAAAGGTTTTCAAAATAGATTGCGCGCCGCCAAAAGCGGAGATACGCCCCTGCTTATTACCATTATCGTTTTGGTCTCTTTTGGTTTGCTTATGCTTTACTCTGCCAGCGTGGATTATTCGGTCGAGATTTTGGGCGAAGCTCCAGCTTATATGTTCAAGCGTCAGGTGCTTTGGCTGGCATTGGGTATTGTTTTTGCTGTCGCGCTTTCGCATGTCGATTATCACCTTTGGCGGCGTTTTGCTGTCCTGGCTATGCTGGGAACGATTACAGCGCTGATAGCAGTTCTCTTTATTCAGGAACTTCGTCTTGGTGCGGTGCGTACTTTTTATAACGGTTCTATCCAACCTTCTGAGTTGGCAAAACTGGTCATTATTATTTATTTGGCGGTTTGGCTTTATGCAAAACGTGCCCAGCTTCACAGTATCGAATTAGGACTTGTTCCCTTGGCGATCATTCTTGGTGTTGTCGGCGGCTTGATCTATCTTCAGCCCGATCTGAGCGCAACGGCGACAGTTTTTATTCTCGGCGGCGTGCTTTTCTTCCTCGCCGGTGCAGATTTGAAGCAAATTATCATTCTGATGCTTTTAGCGAGTTTGGTAGCTTGGGCAATTGTTCAGTTTAGCGCAACCGGACAAGAACGTGTCAATTTTTATTGGCTGGGTCTTAAAGACCCTACCGAGGCTTCTTATCATGTTCGTCGCTCATTAGAGGCCATTGTCAATGGCGGATTTTTCGGCCTGGGTATTGGACAGAGTGTTACGAAATTAACCGGTTTGCCCGTTCCTCCGACAGATAGTATTTTTGCTGTTGTCGCAGAAGAATTTGGTCTTTTTGGTGCAATATCGCTCATTATTTTATACGGCATCATGGTTTGGCGCGGACTTGTCATTTCCCGCCGCGCGCCCGACATGCTCGGTTCGCTTCTCGCCACCGGATTGGTTTTCTGGATCGGCATTGAAGCTCTGATCAATATGACCGTGATGGTTGGTTTGCTTCCCTTTGCAGGGAACGCCCTTCCTTTTATGAGCGCTGGCGGCTCCAGTTTGGTTACCTCGCTGGCTGCAATTGGTATTTTGTATAACATCTCTCGTCAACGTGGCGAAGATCAACAAATGGAAGATGAATGGAGAGCCTTCGGTGCGACTGCTAATTTGCGCAGGCGGAACGGGCGGCGGGGTGTATCCCGCACTCGCCGTTCTTGATACGCTAAAAAGCGAGAATCCAGAACTCCTTTGGGTCGGTGGCGAAGGCGGCATGGAAGCCGAACTTGTTCAACGACAGGGAATTCCCTACGATTCCATTCCCGCAGCTGGAGTGCATGGCGTAGGCATCAGAACCTTACCAAAAAATATCATCAAATTGATGCGCGGCATATTTGCCTCTCGTAAAATTATGCGCAAATTCAAACCTGATGCGCTCTTTTTTACAGGCGGATACGTAGCCGTCCCGATGGCTATTGCCGGGATACGCATCCCCAGTCTGCTCTACGTTCCGGATATTGAGCCGGGTCTCGCCCTCAAGGCATTGTCTTGGTTCGCAGATAAGATCACCGTCTCGGCCCCAATATCTGCGGCTTATTTTTCCCGCATAGATCGCATTGTCGGAACGGGATACCCAACTCGCACAGATCTGGCGCAATGGGACAAAGCATCCGCTTGTGAAAAACTCGGTTTGGATGCAGAAAAACCAACTTTGCTGGTTTTTGGTGGCAGCAAAGGTGCTCGCTCGATCAACAATGCAGTTCTTGCTAATCTCCCCGATCTGCTTGAGCGGACGCAAATTGTCCACATCAGCGGAAAACTGGATTGGGTGACAGTGCAAAATGCTCGGAATGCACTTAAACGGAATCAAGCCAAAAAGTATCGCATTTTCGATTATCTCCACGAAGAGATGGGCGCGGCACTCGCATCTGCCGATTTGGTGGTATCCCGTGCGGGCGCATCATCCCTCGGAGAATTTCCACTTTTTGGATTGCCCGCTTTGCTCGTTCCTTATCCTTATGCCTGGCGTTATCAAAAAGTGAACGCCGAATACTTGCAAGAAAAAGGCGCAGCGATGATGGTACGAGACGAAACTTTGGAAGAACGCCTGGTTCCTCTTGTGGATGAGTTACTTGAAAATCCACAAAAACTGGAAGCAATGCGTAGGGCAATGAAAGAAATAGCGCGCCCTAATGCCGCAGAAAATATCGCGGTAGAACTGCTGGCTTTAGCCAGAAAGAGATAAAAATTATGGTCAATCTCATTTATATCTTTTGGATGTACGTCATCTTATTCGCCGTCATCGGTGCTATGCGCGGCTGGGCAAAAGAATTACTCGTCAGCTTTAGTGTGATCTTGGCTTTGGCGTTGAATTATTTGCTCCGAAAATATATCCCGATGATCGTCAATTTACCCTCCACTGAGCCATCTCTCTTTTGGATACGAACGTGGATCACGGTTGCCTTGGTTTATTTTGGCTATCAAACGGTTGCCAGCGTAGCGCATTTGGCAGGTAAAGCGCGTAAAGAAAAATTGCAGGATGCGCTTTTTGGCGCAGTGATGGGCGCAGTTAATGGATATTTGGTGGTTGGCACACTTTGGGCATATCTCGACGAAGCTCGCTATCCCTTCCCGGGTATTTTCTATACGCCCCCTGCAGATATTGCCGCTGGGATGGCTCGCATGATGACATGGATGCCACCCTACTCGCTCGGTGAGCCGGGCATCTATTTTGCGGTGATCATTTCTTTTATCTTTATTATTGTTGTTTACATCTAGGAGATATAAAAGATGCTCGTTGGTTGAGTAGGCGATGTGCTTCGCCGTATCGAAACCACCGCTCGAAACAAATATATTCAATTAGACAATTAAACTAAATGACTAAAACACACTTCATCGGCATCGGCGGCACAGGACTTTCAGCGATCGCTCGTCTCCTTCACGAGAGCGGTTATGAAGTCACGGGTTCAGATATGAACCCCTCCACCTTTGTAGATGATCTGCGTGAGATCGGCATTACCGTTTATATCGGTCACGCCGCTGAACAAATTGGAGATGCAGAACAGATCGTGCGCTCCTCTGCTATCCCGGACGATAACCCTGAAGTTGTAGCGGCACTGGAGGCGGGCATTCCCGTTTATAAACGCTCCGATTTTCTCGGCAGCCTGATGGAAGATAAGATCGGCATCGCCATCGCCGGAACGCACGGAAAAACATCTACAACGGCGATGATGGCTTGGACCTTAACAGAATTAGAGCAAGACCCTTCTTTTATTCTCGGTGGCATTATCAACGGGATGAACGTCAATGCCCATGCTGGCAAAGGCGAAACTTTTGTCATCGAAGCGGATGAATATGATCGCATGTTCCTTGGCTTGAAACCAACCATTGGCATTATCACCAATCTCGAACATGACCATCCTGACATCTACCCAACTGCCGAAAGTTTTCGTGAAGCCTTTATGGATTTTGTCAATTTGATCCCTGACAACGGTGTGCTTATCGCCTGCGGTGATGATGAAGGTGCAGCCGAGATGCTTAAAGAAGCCAAAGTGCAAAGAATTAGCTATGGATTTGGCGAAACACAGATTTCTGCAAATAACGTGAAAGCCAATTCACATGGCGGATTTAACTTCACTTGCCACTCGCAACTTGCAACTTGCGATGTTTCACTCCAAGTGCCTGGCAAACATAACGTGCTGAATGCCCTTGCCGTATTGAGTGTGATTGCCCATTTGGGATTATCTCTGGAAGATGCAGCCGCTGCGCTGGGACGCTTCGCCGGAACCGGACGTAGATTTGACTTGCTCGGCGTGGTCAACGGAATCTCGGTCTATGACGATTATGCCCACCACCCGACAGAAATCCGCGCCACTTTATCAGCCGCCCGCGCCCGCCATCCAGAATCCCGAATTTGGACAGTCTGGCAACCTCATACCTACTCGCGGACGCAGCTTCTCTTTGAAGAATTTACTCAAGCCTTTGACGATGCCGACCAAGTGATCGTCACTGAAGTTTATAAGTCGCGTGAGCCAGAAGAAGACTTCTCCTCGGCACAAGTTGTCAATGCAATGAAGCATTCTTCTGCAAGGTTCATTGCTGAGTTAGAAGATACAAGTAATTACTTACTGAAAAGTCTCCGCCCCAACGATGTGCTTCTCGTCCTTTCTGCAGGAGATGCAAATGAAGTTTCTCAAGCTGTATTAGAAGGTTTGCAAAGGAAAGGATAAGAAGATGACAACTAAAGAGAAAAAATATCGAAAATTTGAAAGCAATGTAATTGGAACGCCGCCTCTTTCGATGATACTTGCGGATATTCCTGAACCAGACCCCGGTAAAAAGGAATTTGGGCGCAAAAAGCTGAGCAATAGCAAAAAACGCCTCTTTCAGGATTCTGATTTGGTAACTCGTTTGATCGAGCATTTGGCAAAGAATTAACAAAAAAATGACAATCCTATCTTCCTCTACCCTCCACGCCGCTTTTGGCGATAAGTTGCAAGAGAATATCTCTCTGGCAGCCTATACCTCTGCGCGGATCGGCGGGAAGGCAGATGCGCTTATCGTCGCCAATTCTGCAGATGAGTTGGCTGAAATCGTATCCCAGCTTTGGGAGATGGATATTCCTTATCTACTTCTTGGTGGCGGTTCAAATCTGCTTATCAGCGATGCAGGGTTTCGAGGTGTGGTGGTCTTAAATAAAGCGAAGGAAATTCGCTTTGTCGAAGATGAAGCCCCATCTGTTTTGGTCGAATCTGGTGTGACAATGAGCCGACTTGCGAATCAGGCTGCTACGCGCGGCTTGGCAGGCATGGAATGGGCTGCAACTGTCCCCGGGACGGTCGGCGGTGCAATTTATGGAAACGCCGGTGCTTTCGGCGGTGATATGGCTGGGGCTTTGCTCCATGTCGAAATCTTGACGAAAGCCAGGCGTGAGCAATGGGATGTTTCGGAACTGGCCTATGCTTATCGCAGCAGCAAACTGAAACGGGACGCGGTTAAATGCGCGATCCTTTCGGCGGAGATTAAGTTGACGAATGGCGAGCAAGCTGAAATCCAGGAGCGGATGCGGTCTTTCATCCAAAAAAGAAAGAATACGCAACCCCCCGGGGCAAGCATGGGCTCGATGTTCAAAAATCCGGAAGGCGATTATGCCGGACGGCTGATCGAAGCTGCTGGTTTAAAAGCTACGAAGATCGGAAATGTTGAAGTTAGCACGGTTCACGCAAACTTTTTTGTCAATCATGGAGAGACAAAAGGCAGTGACGTAAAAGCACTGATCGAATTGGTAAAAAAGACTGTCTTTGAAAAGTTTGATGTAGAGCTTGAATTAGAAATTGAGATCGTTGGTGAATAACATGAATAAAAAACTCAAAATAGCCATCCTTTTTGGCGGACGCTCCGGCGAACACGAAGTTTCGTTGATGTCAGCGAAGTCTGTTTTGGCTGCGCTTGACCACGAAAAATATGATGTGGTGCAAATTGGCATCACACACGATGGTGCATGGCTGAGCGGCGAAAATGTTTTGGAAGCGTTGACTAATGGAGAGACAGACAAGCTCGAAAAAATTGTTTTGCCTCCTGATCCAATGCAAAAAGGCATTTATGCAATACGTAATACGCAATACGCACTTTTGAGCGATTTTGATGTCATTTTCCCGGTTATGCACGGGACTTATAGCGAAGATGGCACCATGCAAGGTTTGCTCGAAATGGCAGATGTTGCCTATGTAGGTGCAGGCGTAACTGGCTCAGCAGTAGGTATGGATAAAGGCATCTTCAAAGATGTGATGGTTGCCAATAATATCCCCGTTGTTGAAGGTGTGATGGTTTCACGCTCTGAAATTGAAAGCGAGATGAATGCCGTTATCTCGAAAGTTGAGGGTCTTGGCTATCCCGTTTTTGTAAAACCTGCCAATATGGGTTCTTCGGTTGGTGTCAGCAAATGTGATAATCGCTCCTCGTTGAGCGAAGGCTTGATAGAAGCCGCTCAATACGACCGACGAATCTTGATAGAGTGCGGAATCAATGCCCGCGAGATCGAGATCAGCGTTTTAGGCAACGATGATCCAGAAGCCTCTATACCCGGTGAAGTGGAACCGAGCCGAGAGTTTTACTCTTATGAATCAAAATATGTAGATGGCACATCGGGATTGATGATCCCTGCTCCGATCTCTGAAGAGCTGATAGAGATGATGCGTGAGATCGCGATTAAAACATACAAGGCCATAGATTGTGCAGGCATGGCACGCGTAGACTTTTTACTCGACAAAGACACAGGCAAGTTTTACCTGAACGAAGTCAACACCATTCCTGGTTTTACATCAATCAGTATGTATCCCAAACTCTGGGATGCGAGCGGATTGCCTTACCCGCAATTGGTAGATCGTTTAATTGAATTGGCGTTAGAACGAAAAGCAGATAGAGATCGTACGAAGAGACGGTTTGAATAATCTGGAAAAAGCTATGAGCAAGAAAAAAGAACTAAGCAGAGCAGAAAAAGTCCGTCAACGACGCGGCAGGATCAGAGAGCAGGAGATCAAAGATAAACCTGTCCTGAAGCCTGTTTCGGCTATCCGCCCATCGGAAGAGACGAGCTTTATCGGCGCGAAAAAACGCAAGATAAAGATACAGCGTTATGAAGCGACCGCGCTCGCCCCCACAAGCGAAGGTCTGCGTTCACGCCCTCGCGAAAGTGTGCGCTCCCTTACGATGCCCGAACTTCACATAGAGTGGCGTGCGGCATCTGCCGCTTTGGTCATTTTCTTGGGCGTTGCCCTCTATTTACTCTTCACATCGCCTTATTTTATGGTCGCTCCCCCGCAAATTCGCGGGAATCAATATCTTCCTGCCGAAGAAATTGCCAGCACCCTCTCGCTGAATGGGCAAAATATTTTCAATATCGTGCCTGAAAAACTCGAACGCGATTTGCTACTCGCACATCCGGGCTTGGCAGATGTCGAGATAACGCTCAGCCTGCCCAATGTCGCGAGCGTTACCGTGCGAGAGCGTCAACCCGCGCTTATTTGGCAGCAGGATGGTAAAGCCGCGTGGGTCGATCTGGAGGGAGTAGCCTTCCGAGCAACATCCCATGTAGATGGATTAATTACCGTATCCGCTCTTGGCTCTCCACCTGCTCCCGCTGTGGATACATCCTCTCGCAATGAGTTGGCACCGCCTCCTTTCATCGAACCCGAAACGGTGGTTGCGCTCCAAGCATTGGTTGCCCATGTACCTGCTGGCACAGTCATCGTCTACGACCCAAAATCGGGTCTTGGCTGGATAGATTCGCGCGGCTGGACTGTAGAGCTTGGCGATATCACAGAAGAAATTGGGTTAAAATTACGGCTTTATGAAACAATGCTCAGTTGGTTTGAGCAGAATAATATAAGACCTATATTGGTAAATTTAGAATATCCACACGCCCCATATTATCGGACGGAGCCAAAGTAAGATGGAAGAGATTGTCGTAGGGATTGACGTAGGCACAACAAAAGTTTGCACCCTCGTTGGGCGCATGGAAGATGCAGATAAGCTGCGTATTTTAGGCGTGGGCATAGTGCCCTCGAAGGGCATTAACAAAGGCGTGATCGTTGACCTTGATGCAACTTCGGAGGCAATCACTCGCTCTGTGGAGCGTGCCGAGCAAAGTTCTGGGATTGAGATCGCCTCTGCTTTGGTCAGCATTGCTGGTGCGCATGTTTCTTCGATCAACAGTCGTGGCGAAGTTGGCATCACTGGCGGTATTGTAGATGAATATGATGTGCAGCGTGCGCTTGAATCTGCGCGTGCAATTGCTATCCCGCATAATCGTGAAGTGATCCATATTGTGCAGCGTGGTTTTAGCATTGACGGGCAAGACGGAATCCGCACCCCTATTGGCATGCACGGTTATAAGCTGGAAGTAGAAACACATATCATCACAGCGGCTGCGGCGACGGTTGAAAATTTACGTCAATGCGTAGGCGCAGCAGGCGTGGAAGTACAGCAATTTGTGCTTAATCCACTTGCTTCAGGGGAAGTTGTACTCACTGAAAACGAACGCCAGATGGGGGCCGCTGTTTGCGATATTGGCGGCGGAACAACCGATATGGCAATTTACGTGGATGGCAAAGTTTGGCACACAATGGTTCTCGCAGTAGGCGGCAACCACCTTTCAGCAGATATTGCGCACGGTCTTCGTCTCCCCGTTGCTCAGGCAGAAGAGATCAAGTTGCAGCAAGGTTATGCGATCCGTGCTGAGATCGGTGCTGAAGATTATTTTTCTGTGCGCCCCTTTGGCGAAGATAAAGCCGTCAATATCAATAGGCAGGAATTAGCGCATATCATCGAGGCTCGTGTTGAAGAGATCTTTGAACTTTCTCTTCAGGAAATTAAACGCTCTGGCTACGATGGTCTCCTCCCCGCGGGGATGGTGCTAACAGGCGGTACAAGTGCTTTACCCGCAATTCGCGACCTTGCCAGCGATGTGCTTGGCATCCCTGTTCGAATTGCGCAACCTGAAAATATCGTCGGGATGGCAGATCAACTCCATTCACCGGCATATTCAACCAGCGTTGGTTTATTGCGCTGGGCAATAGCAATGCAGCAAAATTATGTGCAGCAAAAGCGTGGACGGAAAAAAGGAGAAAAAGCTATGAATCTTGATGTTGCAAAAGATTGGTTCAAAAGGTTGTTGCCTTAATAGTACACAGTGTTCAGTAGTCTGTGTTCAGTGATCAGTTTCAAGATAATGAGAATTGAAAAGTTGAAAAACCGGAAAACTGGAAAACAGAAGAACAAATATATTCACTAACTTATCTGGCAGATAAGAAAATATAAGTAAGGAGAAAAAGATGGACTCGAAGAAAGCTAGTAACTCAGAAGCCTTTGCGCGGATCAAAGTGATCGGCGTAGGTGGCGGCGGTTCCAATGCCGTAGATAGAATGATGGCAGAAGGTATTCAGGGCGTTGAATTTATTACTGTTAATACTGACGCTCAAGCCTTAATGCTCTCGAAAGCCCCGACCCGCATCCGACTTGGTGATAAGCTGACACGCGGACTTGGCGCAGGCGGCGATCCTGAAATTGGACGCAAATCTGCCGAAGAATCGGCTGATGATCTTTATGCGGCCCTTAAAGGCACAGATATGGTCTTTATCACCGCTGGTATGGGCGGTGGAACCGGTACTGGTGCGGCTCCTGTTGTTGCGCAAATTGCCAAAGAATCAGGTGCATTAACCATTGGTGTTGTGACCCGTCCCTTTACCTTTGAAGGTTCTCGCAGAATGCAATCCGCTGAGGTGGGTATCGGCACATTCAAAGAACATGCTGATACCTTAATTGCAATTCCCAATGACCGTTTGCTTCAGCTTGCTGATAAACGTGCTTCTTTGCAGGAGACTTTCCGCATGGCGGATGAGGTTTTGCATCAGGGTATTCAGGGTATTTCAGAATTGATCACGATCCCCGGTTTGATCAATCTTGATTTCGCAGATGTGCGCACGATCATGTCTGAAGGCGGCGCAGCATTGATGGCTGTCGGCGTTGGCGAGGGCGATGAGCGCGCTCGCAAAGCTGCCGAAGCGGCTATCTCCAGCCAATTATTGGATATCACCATTGACGGCGCACGCGGTGTTCTCTTCAACGTGACCGGTGGCTCAGATTTGACCCTCTTCGAGGTCAATCAGGCTGCAGCGATCATCCGCGAGACCACACACCCGGATGTGAATATGATCTTCGGTGCCGTGATCGATCCGAATATGGGTGATGAAATTCGTGTGACCGTTATTGCGACAGGTTTTGAGCGCAATGGTATTCCGCGCCGCATTTTGCGCCCCACTCGTCGACACGAAGAAAAGAAAGAAAACACAAATACATCCTTTGTTCGCCCAACAGAAGAAAGAGAGAGTATTAGTGTGAGTATAGAGTCACAACCTGCTCGCAAAGAAGTTTCTGAAAAGAAACCCAGTTATAACGACAACGATCTCGATATCCCGACCTTTTTGAGAAATCGTCGATAAACGATATTTCTCCTAATTATTTTAGGATTTACAAGTGAGCGAATATCTGTTCTCTTGATGACTAAGGTATGTAGAAAAACGAGTCCTGTAGGTCCATCAGGAAGCGGCCTCCTCGTCTGCCAGCGAGGAAGGTCGTTTCTTGCTTTAAGGCTGACGTTCAGCCCCCTTGTCCCTCGCTCCGCTGGGGCTGTCTCCCCAAATGCCTCGCATTTAGGGGACAGAAAAAAAAGAGCTTTAACCTGAGTTATGGATAAGTCGTTCTTGATGTTTTCTGCCACAGATTTCACGGGTTTCACAGACAAACTCAAAAAAGTTCGTGAAAATCAGTGTGATCAGTGGCTATTTCCGTTTCAAGCTCAAGAAAAACTCTTATCCGATACTCAGATTTTTAGAAAACATAAAGCTACTTTTTTATCCCCTAAATTCCGCGTTTTTGGAATTTGGGGGAGATGTCCGGAGGACAGAGGGGCGCAAATATTGATGCTGCCGAGAGGTGCGCAGCAAGCCCTGGGTAAGAGCGGAGCGGGGTTCTTTCATCCCTATTTGAATAATTTTCGCAAATTAGATATTGCCATTGCAATCGTGAAGAAGACCATCAGCAGTCCAGCTGTTCCGAAAATAAGACGGCCTGTGCTGACATTCCCTGAGCCGTTGGTGCTGACAAATCCGATAGATGTGCTTGTGGAGAATTCTCTTTCGCCGGGACCAAAACCGACTCACAGGAAAACGGAGGAGAATAGGGCCATAAATGCCAGCCCGATAAGAAATTGCAGCCACTGGTAGAGTTTTGTTTGCATACCGTCGGGGCCGAAACTTCCCTGTATGGCGACCAACATGCCCGCCAGCATGAAAACGCCGCCTGCTGCACCAACGACCCAGCGGGGGGCGTGAAAGGAACTGGGGTCGGCGTGGATAATGTTGGTGGAGATCATGACGATAAAAGCGCCCGCTAAAAAGAAGATGCCCCCAAAGATCATGCTGAAAAGCAAACCTTGCGGGGCGTTATTATTATTGCTCATCTTTTCCTGTACTGTCTTTTGGGGTGAGACTAAAGATCGCCATAAAGGTGCCGGTTGTGAAAAGCCCACCGCCAATGAGATAAAAAATCCAACTGGGGATATTTTCAAAAATGGGGAGTATGCGCAAGGCAACAAGAACGAAAAAGATACCCAATGCCATATCGGAAAGACCGGCAAGACCGAGGATGAGTCGGCGTGTGTTTTTCGGGGAGTTATTCATAGGTGTATTTTACATGTTTTTATAAGCAGATACAGGATTTTTTTTTTGAAAAACAAGAAAAAAATTGATACACTGGAAATGTAGTCGTTTTAGAGTGAGATTTAGGTCCCTTAGTTTATGGAGGAAAACATGACTTATCTGAATGAAGTTAGACAGGCTAAAACACTGCATCAAAGTACATTGCTTACCAAGCCGAATGTTGTAGGGGTGGGAGTCGGCTTCAAGGAAACTCGTGGAGAAAAAACTGACGAAATATGCGTTAAAGTGCTTGTCAATTGCAAGCTCTCTCCAGATGCATTACTCTCAGAAGAGCTTGTTCCAAAGGAATTGGATCACATCCGCACGGACGTGATCCAGGTTGGGGAATTGCGTGCCTTGCAATTACCTACAAGCCGTTGGCGCCCGGCGCCTGGGGGTGTTAGCATTGGGCATTACCGAATCACAGCCGGAACATTGGGTTGTGTTGTACACGATAAAGATACAGGAGAGCGCCTAATCTTGTCGAATAACCATGTTCTGGCAAACAGTAATGATGCCAATATCGGAGATGCCATTCTCCAACCCGGCCCCACAGATGGTGGCAAAGTTTCGACCGATACCATAGCCACATTGCTGCGCTTTATCCCCATTCAATACACTACCTCGCCAGGCACTTGCAGCACAGCCGAACTCTATGTCATGCTTGGCAATATGCTTGCTATTGCTCTTGGGTCAAGCCATCGCGTGGAGATGACCAGTATCAGCCCGCAGGCGATCAACAAAGTGGATGCCGCCCTTGCCCGCCCCAACGATGATGACAATGTGCTGGGGCAAATCCGTAATATCGGTGCGATCAGCGGAGTGGTGGAAGCCGAGTTAGGGATGCCCTTACGCAAATCCGGGCGTACAACAGACTTTACCAGAGATCAGGTACAGGTTTTAGATACGACTGTCAATGTTAGCTATGGTGCAGGGCGCACCGCAACTTTTGAAGAACAAATAGTAGCGGGCCCTATGTCGCAGGGCGGGGATTCTGGATCACTTGTTGTACATGGTGATACTCCTGATGCTGTTGGTCTGCTTTTTGCAGGCTCTGAGCAAACAACCATTTTTAGCCCCATTCAAACCGTGTTGGACTTGCTAAACGTCACCTTCTAATTAGGAGCCTAAAATGGCAGGTTTTGAAAAAATCAAAGCCGTTAAAAGAAAATATGAAAAAATGCTTCTTGCCAAGCCGAACGTCGTGGGCGTGGGGATTGGCTACAGCTTTCAAAAGGGATGGCAAACTGATAAAGTCGCGATCGTTGTGATGGTCAGCCGCAAACTGCCCACGAACCGACTAAAGCCTGCCGAACTCATCCCCGCAGAAATTGAAGGAATTCCCATTGATGTGCAAGAAAAAGGCGAGATTCGTAGCCAAGATTAAAGAATAGGAAAGGCGATTTAAATCGAGAGAGCCAAGGGCTCCCAACCTTGGCTCTCGTTTGAAAGAGGAGAAGAATTTTTCGTTCGAACTTGGCTATAGTTTAGCATGGCGAAAAATAACTTGCTTGACGCTTTCCCCACGTTTATCCTACAAGTACCCCACGCTTTTTTAGCACCTTTTTTATATGACTTTGTAGTTTTTTTGGCGAAACTGCATCAATATCCACTTGCTTTACCTCCACAAATTTGGCGAAACGGGCCAGCCCTTTGCCGAGCGCGTTGGCAAAAACGGGGTCGTTTACAGGCGTATCCTCTTCGAGCCAGAAGCCTTTGATATGGAGTGTCATCGTTTTTCGATCTAGCTTAGGATCGAGACGGGCGACGAGATCATCGCCGTACAGGATGGGGAGGACGTAATACCCCCAACGGCGTTTCTCGAGGGGTTTGTAGACTTCCCAGATATATTCAAAATCAAATACCTGATTTGCCCTCTTACGCGCGGATACAATTTCAAGCGGCGCAACGAACGTGACCTCATCTTGGGTGCTGGGACCAAGCGGATGCCAGGTCTTTGGCGTTCTACCGGCATCCAGCTCCTCGAGCAGAGGCAAGTCTTGGGCAAGAGCGATCCAACGCTCCTTTGACCCCTCGATGCTGACGGGGACGATAATCCCCTGTTCGTAGAGGGTGGCGATTCGGGCATCCGCTTCTTTTACATCCAATTTACGCTGAATATAATTTGAGAAAATGGTACGCCAGCGCTTTTCTTTCATTAATCCCAAAAAGGAGATGCTTTTACGGGAGAAGAAATCTTCAGCTTCTTGCTCTGTGGCGGAATAGTTAAATTCGGGTGGGGCGACGCGTTTGGTCAGATCGTAAATACGATTGAAACCCTCGCGGTGATGGATCATCACTTCGCCGCTCATCCAGAGCGCATATAAGGCGACGGAGGTATCCTTGCCACCACGATAGCTATTGATGAGTTTTTTATTGCCCTTGAAATCCTTATTCCCCATCGGCCCATTGACACGCAGAGCCTCGAGTACTTCTTTTATTGTGGCTGGATTTTCAGCAGCAAAATTTTTCCAGCGATTTTCTTCAGCTTTGCGCTTCATGTGTAGCCGCCAGTAGGGCAGTTCAGACATGGGGTACATGAAGAGCACGCCGCCATAATCAAAAAAGCCGCGCTGCTTGTATGCGACTTTGTAAAGATGCTCGGGGCGATAATCGAGCACGCGCCCAAGCATGGCGATATCCTGACTGCGGGCAATGACGTTGAGGGGATCAAGCTGGAGGGCATCCATTTGATTGAGTGCCACAGCTACGTCTTCTGCGCCCGTAAAGCGACGACCAGGCCATAAGCCCTGTTTGCCCATAATAAATCGTCGGGCGGTAATTTTTGAGATGGGGAGAGAGTTCATTTATGGTTGTTGTCCCTTATAGATTCTTGTATACTAGAATTTATTGATACCAAAATAATGGAGGCGATATGACATTCCTTACCGGGTTGGGAATTTTCATTGGGGTCATTTTACTTTACTTGATCGTGATCATTTTCTTTCCAGTGCTGTCTGTTCCTGAGCAGCCTATTGACACGAAAACCGAAGAAAAGAGAGAAGTACCAAAATCACGCCAGGATGTGGAATTTTTTGTGGACGGGGATATCATCAGAGCTTGGCTCTATCTGCCCAAAAATGCGCCTAAAAAAGTTCCCTGCATCATTATGAGCCAGGGATTTGGCGGTACCAAAGATGGGGTTGTTCTTGACCCTTACGCTCAGCGCTTTAACGAAGCTGGGTTCGCTGCCCTGACCTATGATTTTCGCCATTTTGGCGAAAGCGATGGCGAACCAAGGCAACATTTTGACACGGTGAAGCAATATGATGATTTGCGCGCTGCGATCAATTATGCGCGAGGACGAGATGATATTGATCCCGAAAAGATTTTCTTGTGGGGCACTTCCGCTTCGGGTGGTTACGGACTTGTGATCGCTGCTGAAGACCATGATATTGCAGGTGTAATCGCGCAATGTCCTGGAATCGATCATGACGTCGACAGCAAGCTGTTCTTTGAAAATTATGGCATTGGTCATTTTTTGCGCCTCCTTGTCCATGCGCAACGGGACAAGGGACGTTCTCGTTTCGGGCTTTCTCCGCACCGATTTCCCATTGTCGGTAAACCCGGCACCATGGCAATGCTCTCTGCGCCCGGCGCATTTGAAGGATATGAAAATCTGCTGAAAGGGTCAGAGAGCTTCAAGAACGAGGTTTGCGCACGCGCGCTGCTCATGGCGCACGGTGCGGACCCCGTCGAAGCTTCAGCAGAGGTCAAATGCCCAGTCTTGTTTTTGGTTTGCGAAGAGGATAACCTTGCTTCACCAGAATCTTATAAAAGAGCTGCAGAAGCCCTGGGTGAAAAAGCCAAGGTTATTAGTTATCCCATCGGGCATTTTGATATTTACGTTGGAGAGTGTTTTGAGAAGGCAGTGGCTGAGAAAATAAATTTTCTGAAGGAAATTTGAGCGTGTAGAGAGGCAAAGCTGGCAATCGCCTACGCTGCTCCATCCGCACAATGGGAATGTGACACCCAGGGGCCGGGGTTGCGTCGCTCGGCTTCGGCGATAAGTTCTTCGGCTTGCGCGAGGGGTTGGGATTTTCATAAATACAGATCCTCTTTACCCATGATAAAACGGCGGGCGGTAATTTTAGAGATGGATAGAGGTTTCATAAGTCTATAAGATTTTTTGATTCTCCACACTTTTCAATGTGCGAATGATCAGTGCCGCAGATAATGCCAGTATTGCCGTCATTCCAAAGATGAAGGAGAAGCCAAGATAGTCTGCGAGAATGCCGCTAATAAACATGCCCAGCGCGCCTGCTGCAAATTTGAATCCCAGAACCAATCCAGAAGCCAATCCCCGTCCGCCTTTGATGGTTTTCTGGGCCAGCACCACCAAAATGGGATGTGTTGACCCATTTAGCGCACCGGCCAGCGGAACGACGGCGTAGAGCCAGGGCGTCCATCCCATTTTCGAGATGGCGAAAAGCGGCAGACTGGCTAGAAGCAGCGCGCCAGTGATCACATTTCTTTTGCCGAATCTATCAGCCAAAATTCCGCCTGCTACATTTCCTAACGCGCCCCCAACCATATAGAGCCCCGTCACCACGCCGTAGACGGTGGCTGTTTGCCCAAGGTCGCTGAGATATTTGGGGATGAAAGTATTCATCGTTTGCTGTATCCAGGCTTGGAAGGCGATCGTTGTTGCGAGGGTGATGATGAAGGCTTTCCCCACTGTCAACTGGATATTCAGCTTTTTCTCTGCTTTCTCTTCTTTAGGTTGGTGATTGACAAGGGAGCGTAAGCGGAAAGCCGAATTGATGCCGATCGGTAGCCCCACCACTGAAAGCAGGAGCAAGCCGGTTAGACCGAATCTGTCGAGGAGTGGGCCACCAAGCATCGGGCCAATGGCGTAGGCGCCTTGTCCAAAGAGGAAAAAATAAGATGCAGCCGTGGTTTCGTGTCCAGAAAAGTCTCTTTCGCCGATCTTTGTCGCCTCTGCTGCTCCAGCAGGATGAAAAGCGGCAGAACCGAGGCTGGCGAGGATTAATGATCCCAACGCGTAATATCCGGGCAGCAAAAGTGCAAGCGAGAAGAAAGTGCCCATCCATAAAACACCCCCAGCCGCCAACCAGCGCGAGCCGCGCCTGTCGCTTAGCCAGCCAAAAAAGGGTTGCGAAAGTGACTGTGTCCAGACATAGGCCATGCTGAGCGCGCCAAGTGCGGTATTGCTGATGCCAAGTTGCGTGCCGATATAGGTAAAAATAACTGCGCGTTGTGCGCCGAGCAGATCGACAAAGGTATGCCCAAGCGCGATGGATGAGAAAATGGCATTGAAGAGAATAGACATTAAAATCCTTGAGTTTGACGAGTTAGATGCTGGCTCACGGGGCCGGTGTTTCGTCGCTCGGCTTCAGCAATCAGTTCTTCGGCTTCTTGGAGGGTTGGGATTTTCATAGCATTAGAATTCATCAACTATCCAATGCTCATTTAAAGCATAACTCCAACTATAAAGGAGAGAGTTGATAACTGCATCATAAAGATGTGCATATAATCTTCCATACAGTTCTTGCTTACTACTGTAATGATGCGAGATTAAATTTCGAGCACCGTGCACAAGAAGAAATGTTTTTACAATATTTTCAACACCACTATCGGTAAATACATCAACTAGGTATTCAATACCATCATCCGTATTTTGTGTTTTGAACCGTTCTTGTTCTCGTTGAAAGTCACTTCCTAGAGGAAACATAGTTCCAATGAGGGGATGCAACGTTCCTGTCTCTATGTTTAATGAAAATTTCTCATTGGCTGTGATTGCAAGAGTTCTTAGAAAACTTTCCAAACCCGTAGTTAGGTTACTCATTCCTATATATAAAGATACATTTCGAAATCGTTTTGGATCATTAACAGTTTTATGAAGATCAAAAAAAGCATAAGGCAGAATAAATAAGCTGTTTTGGTCTATAAATTTTGATAGTTGCTTTGTTTGTGAAAGGGTAAGTTGGTTGCATGGAAAAAGTTCATTGTATGTTGGAAGCATTCTTTCTAGTTCCTCTTCCATGCGGTCATATACTTCTGTTGCTTTATCAAAATGTCGAAATTTCCTCTTTGTCCAATATGGAGAGTTGTTTCCTAATTTATCTTCTGTTTCAAAAAACGAATCGCCTGTCAGGGAAGAAATTAGTCTTGCTAGAAAGATAATGTCTTCTTCTAAATCATCCGCTAATTTATTTTTCTCTTTGGTTTCATACTTTGTGTGTAAACCCAGGAGTTCGCGAAGATAACCATATAACTCATCAATCTCTAAATTGAATTTGCTTTCAACTGCATGAGCGTGATTCTCAAGATTTTCCTTATAGATTTCATACTGTTCTTCAGTTAGAGATTGCATCCTGTCAATCTCGGGAATATTTTCAAAAGCTCTGTAATGTTCATTTTCATATAACTCTCTATAAAAAGATAAAGCTTCGAAGAATCTTGCTTTTCCCCAAAAAGATGTAATTGGGTCATCCCTATCAGGAATTAACCTTGTAACTCGTTGCTTTTGCTCATCGCTTGGGTTTTGTAACAACCAATAATATTTCGCTAAGAGAGGATAGCGCTCTTTGATTGCATATAGGTGATGTATTTGCCAAGCATGATAGTAATGAATAACCGTGTCTTCTAACGATTTTTCTCCTGTAGGTGGCGTTATCCAACACTTATAATTTTTCCAAGGTTGAAACTCATCATTTTCTGGTTTAGATAAAAAAACATTGTCATTATCAAAACCTTGATCAAATGGATGCCACCCTTCTAAATTATCTCTACTCTCATGAGAAGCTCTTTCAAATAACAAAGAATCTAATTCTTTCCATTTCTCCCAATCAGTTGATGCAACTTCAACGCCATGCATGGCTAACCTTAGCAAGCGCACATAATCATCAGGTTTGACTATTCGTGCTGCAGGAAAGAATATTCCCAGTTTTTCATAAAGCTCTAATTCCCGATTCCAAGGTTCTAAATCGAGTTTAAGCTTTGAACAATATTTTGTAAAATCTCTAGCAGAGAGATACCTTCTTCTTGGCATTACTCTAATCTCTTCTCTTCAATTCTGTGAAAATTCTCTAAATCCGTATTATTCGTGTTCTATCAAAATCCCAATTCCTTTAAGGTATCCGCTTCAGAGCGTTTTTTCTTTTTGCCTTTTAATTCTTTCCAGAAACGCTCGTCATAACGGCGAGATTTAACTGGCAGCGGCATTGGCACACCCCAGCCCAAGAGCAAAACTTCCTCTTTGGGTTGCAAACGCGCCAGCATCCCGCGCAGGGCTTCGCGCCCTGCCAAACCTGATAGGACAGCGCGGATATCATCATCGTCGCCTAGCCAGCCAGAGATACGCGTCCCCAATTGGGACATGACTTCATCATAAATTTGTGAGGGGCGCTGATCCACGATCATCAAGGTCACGTAATATTTGCGCATCTCACGGGCGATGGTCGCAAAGGTCGTTTGGGCGGCCATTTCCTTATTCAGCAGTTTATGCGCTTCTTCAACGACAATGATCAGATTGCGCGGTTCATTCTTCCCATGTGTGCGGAAGTCATTCACGCGTTTCTCCCAAACCGCGCTGATCTTACGAGTCAGCAAATTGGAGACCAAAAGATAGTCCAGGTCAGAATCGTATTTACCGAAAGATAAAATAACGTGTTTTCCGCCATCGAGATTAGATATCATCTGCTTCACAGAATCCGCAGCAGGATTTTCGGCAATATAGGGAGCATTGAAGAGCCGCCCCAGCTTCGAGTGCAGGGCTTCGGCCGCCATCACATTCACGCCGTTTTCTAAAGCCCAAGCTGCAATACTATCGGGCGCAGGCATTTTCTTGATCTTGCCCGTGCGCTCATCTTCGATCTCGATTGTCGCACCGTTGAGCATATTTTTATAAGCGCTGAACCATTTTTTGGGGCCAAAAGTTCGCATCAGCGCGTCCAAAATCGTGGGCGTTGTCTCACGCAAATTCAGTGTGCGGGTTAGCATCAAAACGTCAGATGGCTGGATGTCATGCATAGCGATCTCAAGATGAAAATCCGGGTTTGTCCCGCGGATATTTGTCCCCGCGCCCAGCCCCACCACCTGCACCTTGCTCCCAAATTTGGTCTTCAGCCCGGGCACAGTTTTCCCCGTATCGCTGGCCGTGTCGTCAAATCCGTACTCGTTGTGCATATCCAAAA
>JABGQT010000011.1 GCA_018648685.1 Anaerolineae bacterium | reverse complement strand
CTCTGCCCTAAAGGGCATCTCCCCCAAATACCAAAAGCGTGGAATTTAGGGGAGAATGAACAGAAAAAGAGCATGGAATTTTCCATGCTCTTTTGATTTAATTGCTGTTAAATTCTTTCTATTACAACACGTTCGGGTGTGATTTCAAATTGCCAATAGCCCATATCTCCAACTTTATAAACCAGATGTAGTGCTTCGTTTTCGCGTGCAACGGAATCCAGTTTTATGGCGCGTTTGGAGCCAAAAGTCAAATATTCTTCTGACCATTCCCCTTGTACTTCTTCGTCATAGCCTTCTGGAGATTCATATAAACGTTGAATGCCCTCTTCACTTAGCAAGAGACGCAAAATAGCTTCTGGCGCGTCCATGCCCCACAAAAGGCTGGCGGTGGCTTGGGTTTCGATCTCTTGAACACGTTCTTCCTCGCTTAGCTCCCATTGGATGGGAGACCAAATAGCAGGAAGATCGTCAACGTGCATAGTTTCGGGGTCAATAATGGAGGGCATGTGTATTTTTCCTTAATCTACAGTGAGTGTTTTTGATAAATTACGTGGGAAATCGGGATCATATCCGCGCATCACGGACATGTGATAGGAGAGCAATTGCAGGGGCAAAACCGCTAACAAAGAACTGATATATGGATTAGATTCCGGGATGACGATCAGATCGTCCGCATTGGCGCGCAGGCTGGCATTTTCTTCACCAACGACGATGGTTCGTGCGCCCCGCACGTTGACTTCGTTGATCCCGCTGATGATCAGATTCGTGTCTTCTGGCCCAGCGGCAAAGATAATGGGGAAGCCATCGCTGACTGCTGAAAGCGGCCCATGTTTGAACTCTGTGGAAAGCATCCCTTCGCAGTGAGCGTAGGTGATTTCCTTTAATTTCAACGCTCCCTCCAGCGCGATCGGGTAAGTTGCACCGTAGCCGAGGCAATACATATCCTCCCAATTGTTAATATCTGCCGCAATCTCTTTTACCTGCTCTTCGACCATTTCAAGCGTTTTTTCCATCAGCGCGGGGATATTGTCCAATTCTTTGGTGTCTTTTCCTGCCATTCTATAGGCCAAATACAAAAAGGTGATCACTTGGTTGGTAAAGGTTTTTGTAGCGGGAACGCTGATTTCGTAGCCGCAACAGAGTGGGAGACAAAATGAAGTTGCCTGTGTCAATGTAGAACCAACTACATTTGCCAAACCATAGGCCTCCATCCCGCGCGTTTCGGCGGCATTGAGCGCGTTGAGCACATCCTTTGTTTCGCCAGATTGGCTGACGAAGATGCCCACATCCTCATGTCCCACAGCAGGCGCAAATTGAGAGATGAACTGGGGAGCTAAAACGGGAATTGCCGTTCTCCCGGCAATCTGTGCGAGAAAGACCGAGCCAGCCATGGCCGCGTGATAACTCGTCCCACATCCGATGAAATATAGATGACGGGCAGATTTCATTTTCTCGATCAGTATCTCGACCTCGGCAGATCCATCCAGCAGATGAAGCAATTCGCCCGCGACCTGAGCTTGCTCGTGGATCTCCTTCAGCATAAAGTGTGGATACCCACCTTTCTGGACAGCATCCATTGTCTCGGTAATTAATTCTGGTTCACGCTCGATCAATTTACCATCTATGACCGACCGCAATTCGACACGGTCTGCCCACAAAATGATGATCTCGCCATCTTTCGGGCGGATGATCTTTCGAGTGAGCGGGAGGAGAGAAGGGAGGTCGGAAGAAAGGCAGGTGAAGCCTTCGCCGATGCCGATGACGAGACCAGAGCCTTTTTTCATGGCGTAGAGTTTATCGTCGTTGATTTGACCTAGCACAAAGGCATAATCTCCAGCCAGATCGCCGTAAGCAAGCCGAATTGCGTCGATGGTTTCGTAGCCACGTTTTACATAACGCTCCACAGCGTGGACACAACTCTCGCCATCATTCTCCGAGCGGACGGTTAATCCCTCGGCGATAAATTGCTCGCGTAATTCGATATTGTTGACCACGTTGCCATTATGCGCACCGACCATCAGCCCATCCGAATCGAGATGCGGCTGCGCATTGACCTGCGACGGGGCACCAAAAGTTGCCCAGCGCAATTGTGTGATGCCGCGCTGACCGCTCATCTCTGCGACATTGAATTTCTCAGCAACAGTATCTACTTTGCCCACATCTTTGCGCAGATCGATCTTATCCCCGCTGATGGTCGCCATCCCGACCGAGTCGTAGCCGCGATAAGTGAGCCGCTCGGCTGCGCCGATCAGGATTTTGCCTAAATTTTCTTCTTTTTCTTTAACGATACCGAAAATACCGCACATTAATTTTCTCCTAATTTTATTTGTTTTTGTGCGGGAATTATAGCTGAGAATGGGTTGATTGGTTTTACGTGAACTGGCGAATTATGCAAATAAAAAATCAAAAAGCCGAGCGAGAGATCGCTCGGCTTTTTGATTTTTCTAACGATGGCGTAAGCTGCCCGCCGACTTTGCGAATGCAACCCAATTTTACCCTGAAAAAACTTAAGCAAAAACCGCGCCGCATACCCAGAGCCGAAGGCGGGTCAGCTTAACGCGCGGTTAGGCATATCTTCTTTAAAAATCTAGATATGGAAAAGTTAGTTGCCTTTTTTTACTAAAAGAATCACCATCTCTGGTTAATCCCCAAATCGTCGTCATTATCGTCTCTAAATTCATCGAATATATCACCACCGCCATCACCATCTTCTTTTTCTTCTTCCTCATCAAACATATCATCTTCTCTAAATTCATCAAATACATCATCATTAGATTGTTTCGGAAAAAAGTCCCGATACAAATCGCTTCTTCCTATTTTTTTGAATGCCTCTTCCCAGTCACGAGCTATCATATTATCATGAAGATAAAAAATACTATCTATCGCGCCAAGAAATAATATAACTGCTCGCACATTGTTCTGTATACTTTCAGATATTTGCTCGTCTTCAAAGTTTGATAGCTGAGGCGAGTATGGCGGTAGATATAGTCTGGAGTATGATGGTAGATTGATTCTCACAACGAGACCAGCAACGTCCGTGTTACGAACACCAGTATTGCTATGAAAATGAAAAATGATACGTTTATCTGGATATGTTAATGCAATTGTCTCTAATTTTGTTATCAATGCAGGATTGCTCTCTCCCTTACGAATACTTATTATCATTACGTCTTGGTGTGTCTTAATATCAAACTCTACACGTTCTCGATAAATTACCGCCTTTACTCCTAAACCGCGAGATATGGGCTTTATAGAGTCTGCTAAGTCTCGACACAATAACAATCCCCTTCCTCTTACTCCAAGATTGGATGCGTTAGAACGTTCACTTAGTGTTTTCTTTAGGTGAACCTTTCTAGGAAAGGGATTAACAACACTTATACTCACATATACATTCGTTATATCAAGAACTACCTTTATCTTATCGGCATCTTTTTTGCAACCATGTTCAAATGCGTTTTTAATTAATTCTGAATAAATTGTTTTAAACGCAGAAATCGCTGTATCAGAGTAGCCAAGGTGTTCTAGCTTTGATGCAGTAAGATCACTTAATAAAAAAGACTGTTCTTCATATCGTTTAGGAACTTTTGCTTCGAGAGTAGAAATATCATCTTTCCAGCAATACCTTCGCCAATTATGGCGAAGCAAGCGGCAGTTTGGCAGAGTGAATGG